>JAJPEW010000078.1 GCA_021166755.1 Hydrogenophaga sp.
TTCCTCCGACCGAAGAGTCGACCTGCGCCAACAGGGTGGTCGGAACCTGCACGAACGGGACACCGCGCATGTAGCACGCCGCCGCAAAGCCCGTCATGTCCCCCACCACGCCACCGCCCAGCGAGTACAGCATGGTTTTCCGATCGCACCCATGTTTCAGCAGGGCATCGAAGATCAGGTTGAGTGATTCCCAGGTCTTGAACGCCTCTCCGTCAGGCAAGACCACGGCATGCACATACTTGTGGCGTCGCGCGATCGATCTTTTCAGAGCGTCCAGGTACAGGGGCGCCACGGTCTCGTTGGTCACCACCATCGCAGAGGATGAGGACGGAAGACCCTCGAAGCTCACGGGATCAGACAGCAAGCCGTGTCCGATCCTGATGTCGTAGCTGCGGTCGCCCAGGTCAATGGCAACGTTGCGGGAAGAGGAATTGCTGCACGTGGTCATGACCCAAGTGTAGGTCAGACACCATGACGATCCGAATCGCCAGCTGGCAGGTGACCCGCCAGTTCCAGTTGCATGCAGATCATGTTCACCAGGGTGGACACCGATGGCCTGCCGGTATCGATCACAAAGTGTGCTGTTTCCCGATAGAGCGGATCACGGACCAGATAGAGGTCCCTGAGCCGCTGCAACGGGTCATCGACCTGCAGCAAAGGCCGGCTTTTGTCGTGACGGACCCGCCGAAAGATCTCCTCCGGCGAGGACCGCAAATAGATCACCTGGCACCGTTGGCGCAAACGCTGTCGATTGGCAGCGCGAAGCACTGAGCCACCTCCCGTGGAAAGCACCGTGCCAGTGCCTTGCAACGTCAACTAATCGAGCACGGATTGCTCCAGATCTCGAAAGGCCTCTTCACCCGAACTCTCGAAAAACTCCCGGATGCTGCAGCCCAGGCGCTCTTCAATCAGGTGATCCGAGTCGACGAAACTGATCGTCAACCGGCGTGCAAGCTGGCGGCCAACGGTTGATTTGCCTGAGCCAGGCATGCCCACCAATGCGATGATCAGATCACTTGAAGCCAAGATTTCACAGAAAAAAGCCCGGCATTGGAACCGGGCCAGTTGGTATCAAAGAGATATAGCAAGGAAAGTTGTCACTCTTCCTCGTCACCCTCTTCAAGTTTGATGTCGATACTTGCCACCCTGGAATGGTAGTCCAAAACCGTGACCGTGAACTCGGCGCACCCCCCCAAGGTGGTCATCTTGAACATGGGGTCCTTGCCAGTCACCTCCGTGCGATCAACTTGAAGATTATCAGGGCTGGAATTCCGAATCCGGAAGGGCGCTTGTCCGCCAATGATGGTCACCCATTTCTCGGCACCACCGGTGGAGCAACCTGGCACAGCACTTTTGACTGTCCATTCATCAATATTGGTAGAGAAGTCCGTCAGATCACCTGCGTTATCACCACCACCACCACATGCCACCAGAAAAGCGGAGGCTGCGACCACATAACCAAACTTCAACAGCTTCATAAAGATTCCTATCTAAGCCTCATTCAACGGGACAAGCCACGATCCGCAATCACGCGCGGCGTCAGGAAAATCAGGAGTTCAGACTTGTTTGCTGTCTTAGCCTTGTTCTTGAACAGGTTACCCATGATTGGAATATCGCCGAGCAAAGGCACCTTGGTCACATCCTCAATTTCGGTCTGCTCGAAAATACCACCGATAACAACGGTACCGCCATTTTCAACAAGAACCTGCGTCTGAACATGTTTGGTATTGATCGCAATACCAGCTGTCGTGGTTTCGCCTCGGCTGTCCTTGTTGATGTCCACGTCGAGAATGATGTTCCCCTCCGGCGTGATCTGAGGTGTCACCTCAAGCTTCAGGTTGGCCTTGCGGAAAGCAATGGCAGTTGCACCACTGGCCGTCGCAGTCTGGTAGGGGTACTCGGTACCTTGCTCAATGAGCGCCTTGACCTGGTCGGCGGTCACAACTCGCGGGCTGGACACGATTTTTCCACGTCCGTCGGCCTCCAAAGCGGAGATTTCGAGGTTCAGGAATCGGTTGGCGGCCGAACTGAACAAGGACACAGCGAACGCTGCCGGAGCAAAGCCACCCGCACCCACTGAGGGAAGATTCACAAAGGAGGTATTGAGGGTATCCAGCGCATTCTCAGTTTCTCGAGTGGTCATGGAAACCGCATCGTAGCTACCACCAATGGCCACTCGATTCGGTCCGCCTGCTGCATAACCGGCATCACCACCACGGATACCACGAAGGTCGCTACCACCCAGCCTCACACCCAGAGAGCGCCCGAACCGGTCATCCGCTTCAACAATCCGGGCTTCGATCAGCACCTGCCTAATGGGAATATCAAGCTTGGAAATCAGCTGTTGCACCTGTTCCAACTTGGACGGAATGTCAGTCACAAACAATTGGTTCGTCCGAGGCTCAGCGATCACACTACCCCGTGATGAAAGAATGCGAGTCGGTGCCGCGCCGGCAGCGCCGCCTCCAGCGCTACCCGCCGTGAGTTGCGCGGCAATCTCACTAGCCTTGGCGTAATTCATCTGAAAGCCTTGGGTTCTCAGTGTCTCCAGACTTTCGATGGACGCCTTCGACTCAAGCTCTTGCTTTTCGCGAGCTGCAATTTCGTCCTTGGGAGCAATCCAGAGCACATTGCCAGACTTGCGCATCCCCAAGCCCTTGGCCTGAAGAATGATGTCGAGCGCCTGATCCCAAGGCACATCCTTCAGCCGCAAGGTCAGCGATCCACCAACAGAGTCAGAAGTGACCACGTTGAAGTTGGTGAAATCGGCAATGACCTGCAGGAGCGCGCGCACCTCAATGTTTTGGAAGTTCAGTGACAGCTTCTCACCGTTGTAGCCTGGCCCTTGGGTCAGCTTGTTCGGATCAATTTTCTGTTCGCGAACCTCAAGAACAAATTGGCTGTCGCTCTGGTACGCAGAGTGTTCCCAGTTTCCGCGCGGGGTCACCACCATCCGCACCTTGTCACCCGCCTGGGTGGTCGTGATCAACTGCACCGGTGTCCCGAAGTCGGAGACGTCAAGCCGTCGCCGCAGGCCTTCTGGCAAAGAAGATTTCAAGAAATCGACCACCAGATCCTGACCTTGCTGCCGAATGTCCACCCCTACCTGACTGCTGTCCAGATCAACGACAATACGACCGGTCGCTTCGGCACCGCGACGGAAGTCGATGTCCTTCAATGCAATCACGTTGCTGTTTTGACTGGGGGCGAAACTCGTGGAGTTCTGGGTGGCCGCACTCTTGGCGACCCCAGCATCACTACGCTCCATCACGACCAGCAATGTCTTACCGTCAATGGTGGCTTGGTACGACGCCGGTTGCTTCAGATTGATCACCACACGCGTGCGATCGCCCGCCTGAACCACGTTGGCAGACCGCATGTTGCCCTGACTGATTTCTACCGAATTGCGACCGGTCGCGTTGGTCACCCCCGGGAAGTCCAGGGAAATGCGGGCAGGCGATTGCACCGTAAAGCCGGTGGGTACTGCGGTCAAAGGCTCCTGGGTCTCAATACGGATAACCTCAGCACCGCCCTGCACACTGCCGGTGAGACTCTTGATGGCATTTTGGGCCTGAGCCCAGGCAGACGAAACAGCCAGCAAGAGGAACAGCCCTCCCCGAACCATCCCACTTGCCGACCCCATCCGGCGTGCTGTCTTGATTGTGTTGTTCATTTGCTCGCGTCCTCTTGAAGCTGAAGTGCCGTCGACTTTTCCATCCATTCGCCGGCGGCGTCCTGCACGATCTCCCGCAGCAGCACCTCGGTTTCGGTGATCTTGGTGATTTTTCCGTAGTTCTGCCCAAGGTAGTTCCCGGGCTTGACCTGATAGAGAAGGTTATCCACCCGAATCAGCGCGACCAATTTTCCTTTTTGATCAAGACTGCCGACCATTACCATGGTATCGAGAGGATACGCCTCCAAAGGCTCCTTGCGGCGATTCAACTCGGGCTCGATCAGCGCGGAATTGGACAATGGACCGGACTGCGCACCTCTGAGAACACTCGCAAGCTTTTCACCACTGAAAGGCTCAAGCATTTGCTCCGCTGTGTAGGCCTTGGGCTCGAACTTGGAGGGTTCCGGTATCGGCTGAACCTGGGGTCGAATGGCGCTGCGTTCGGTTTGCATCCACTGTCGCAACTCGTCGTCAGCAGACGAAGAACACGCATGCAAAAGCAGTGCCGCACTCAGCACCACCATGGACCGGCAAAACGGGTGTATCACTTTTGCGCCCCCGGTTTGGTTGCTGCCGATTTTTGCTGCATCTCGATTTCCTCCTGGTCCAGATACCTGAAGGTCTTGGCCGTGCACTCGAGCGTCAGTACCCCATCACGATCACGAACAGGGGTTAGCGCCAAATTGTTCAGTGTGACGATACGGGAGAGATTGGCGATATCGGCCGCAAACAGCCCCACATCGTGGTATCGACCCGTCACTTTCACGGTAATGGGTAGCTCGGCGTAGTACTCCTTGACGCTCACTTGACCCGGCCGGAACAATTCGAACTGAAGACTGCGCCCAAGACCCGCCTGGTTGATATCCGACAGAAGAGCGTCCATCTCTGCCTTGCTCGGCAGTTGCTTTTCCAATTGAGAGACATACTGTTGAACCTGTTCAAGCTGCTTCTTGAGGGCATCCAGGTTCACCGCCTGCACCAACTTCTTGCGATAATCTTCCCTGAGTCGTTGCTCTTCCTGCTGCGCCGCAACAAGTTCCTCGTCCACCGTCTTCAACCAGGCAAACCACAAACCGGCGCATACGGCTGCACAGACAGCAACAAAAAGGAGGCCTCGCGGAAGGGCAGGCCACAGCGACGGGTCATTCGGATCCAGCCCGGAAAACTGCCGACGCAGTTTCTCCTGTACCGAGGAAAAATCCATCTGAAAACGGGGTGAGTTTTTAAGTGCCATGAGACCCACCTCAGACCTTGCCAGGCGCGGGCGCCGTGCCCACCGCGGACGCTCCCGCAGCAGTATTGGACGGACGGACCAGCGTCACGCGAATGGTGAAATTGGACACTCGCCGCTGGTCATTTTTTTGCAAATCGGCTCTCGCGGCAATGATTTCAACCAGTTCCGGCTTGCTCAGCCATGGGCTGTCGTGCCCCAAATTGCGCAACAGCTCTGAGACCCGCTCTTGCGACTGAGCAGACCCCACCAGTAGAACGCTCTGGTTTTCCTGCTTCATGCTCCTGAGGTACACACCATCAGGAAGTTTGGTGACCAATGCTTCCAGCAAATGAACAGGGAGATTCCGGTCGCTTTGCAGGTTCTCGACCGCCGTCTGTCGTGCGCGCAACGAGGCGATCTGGCTCTGCAATGTGGCGATGTCCTTGATCTCGGCTTCCAGCTTGACAATCTCCGCTTTGAGGAACGCATTGCGATCCTGCTGAGACGAGATCTGCCCCTGGTACCAGGTGAACACGGCGCCACAGATGATCCCGCCAGCCAGAGCAGACATCACCAAGTGGGTGTAGAACTGCTCTTTCTGCTTCTTGCGGGCCGCCTCCCGGTGGGGCAGCAGGTTTATGAGAATCATTGGTAGAACCTCCGCAAGGCGAGACCGGTGGAGGTCAGGTAAGACGGTGCTTCGCGGGAAATCTTGCGTGCCTGAACCGAACCACCCATTTCCATGCCATCAAAAGGATTGATGACCATGCAGGCGAACGAAGTCTGGTGTGTGACGGCTTCGGTCAGCCCCGGCAAGGCAGCACTGCCACCGGCCAACAGGATATGGTCCACCTTGTTGTACGGGGTGCTGGTGAAGAAGAACTGAAGCGCACGACCCACCTCTTGCGCCATGCTTTCAATGAACGGATCCAGGACAGCAGACTTGTAGTCTTCCGGAAGTTCACCGGAACGCTTCTTCGCCTCCGCCTCATCGGCAGAGAAACCGTATTGCCGAACAATCAACTGAGTGAGCTGTGCTCCGCCAAAAGCCTGATCGCGTTCGTAGAGGACATCATCGTTTCGGATGACCTGCATGCTGGTTGTCATGGCCCCAACTTCAAACAAGGCCACCAGTGCATCCGCACCGTTGTTCGGCAAGGTCTCGATGACACGGCTGGCAGCCATGCGGGACGCATAGGACTCCACGTCCATCACCACAGGTTTCAGGCCCGCCGCTTCGGCCAGACCTTGTCTGTCAGACACCTTTTCTTTGCGAGATGCGGCGATCAGCACCTCGACATCTCCCTGGGAGCTGGCGCTGGGGCCGATGACACAAAAGTCAAGGCTGACTTCGTCCAGAGAAAAGGGGATGTACTGGTTGGCCTCGGACTCGACTTGAGCTTCCAGCTCCCGATCGGACAAGCCACCCGGCAGGATGATCTTCTTGGTGATCACCGCGGATGCCGGCAGGGCCAAGGCCACATTCTTGGTCTTGCTGCCGCTCTTGCGAATCACCCGGCGCACAGCTTCAGCGACCTCATCGAATTTCTCGATGTTGCCATCGGTGATCCAACCTCGCTCAAGAGGCTCGATGGCACAACGTTCCAAGACAAGATCACCCGACCGGTTACGGCCGAGTTCCACCAGCTTGACGCTGGACGAGCTGATGTCGATGCCCAGCAATGGCGCCGATTCCCGGCTGAAAAGCGATCCCAATGAGATCAAGGTGACCCCCGTTTTGTGAAGCACCCGCAGGCGCCATACTTAAGATTTCACTTCAATCCTAGCAGCAAGCTCCTTGTGCGGCAAAGAAATTTCACCGCCGCAACACCTTGAAGCGTTGTCAAAACCATACGAAGAACACCGTTCTTCACAACCCGTAACAGGTGAAGGCACCTGCCCGGTGGAATCCTGACGGTTTGACCAAAGAAAACCCGACACGCCTCATTCCCCCTGCTTCCTATAATGCCCCACGACTTTTGAACGACCTTGCTCATGCCCCACAACGAAGCGCCAGACACTGACCGCAAGGGCAGCAAAACCCGCCCCAAAGGCACCCGCTCTTCATGGGGCCGATGGGTGATGAGGGCGTTGGTATCCTTGCTGGGACTGGTCGTTGCAGGCATCGCCGCCGTCGCTGTCTTGGTGGCCATCGCTTTGGCCGTGGCTTACCCCAACCTGCCCGACGTGGCCGAGCTGGCCGACTATCGACCCAAGCTGCCGCTGAGGGTATTCACGGCAGAGGGACAACTGATGGGGGAGTTTGGCGAAGAGCGCCGTAACCTCACCCCCATCGACAAGATCCCGGAGGTCATGAAGCACGCGGTGCTGGCCATCGAGGATGCCCGTTTCTTCGAGCATCATGGCGTGGACTACAAGGGCATGCTCCGTGCTGCGCTGGCCAATCTGGGACAGGCCAAGAGCCAAGGCGCCTCCACCATCACGATGCAGGTCGCGCGCAATGTCTTCCTGTCTGCGGAGAAGAGCTACACGAGAAAGATCTACGAGGTTCTGCTGACCTTCAAGCTGGAGCACCTGCTCAGCAAGGAGCAGATTCTGGAGATCTACATGAACCAGATTTTCCTGGGTCAACGTGCCTATGGCTTCTCGGCAGCCGCCCAGATCTATTTTGGCAAGCCGCTCAAGGACATCAGCATCGCCGAGGCGGCCATGCTGGCCGGTCTGCCCAAGGCGCCTTCGGCCTACAACCCGATCACCAACCCCAAGCGAGCCCGCATCAGGCAGTTGCACATCATCGACCGGATGATGGAGAACGGGTTCATCTCGGCGGAAGAAGCCCGACAGGCGAAAGACGAGCCCTTGAAGCTGCGCACCGCCAGCACGCAGCGAACCCTCAATGCGGAGTATGTGGCTGAGATGGTCCGCCAGGCCATGGTGGTTCAATACGGTGACGAAGCCTACACCCGCGGCCTGAACGTGTACACCAGCCTTCGCGCCGAAGAGCAACAGGCCGCTTACCAAGCGGTCAGGCGTGGGGTGCTGGACTACGAGAGACGCCAGGTTTACCGTGGACCCGAGCGGAACATCGCTCTGCCCGCGGAAGGAACTGCGCGGGACGAGGCCATCGACGCGGCACTGGACGACCACCCGGACAACGGGGATCTGATGTCTGCGGTGGTGCTGCAGGCCAGCCCCAAGGAGGTGGTGGCCGTGAGGCAGGACGGGGAACCGTTCTCCATCACAGGCGAGGGACTCAAACCAGCCCAGTCGGGCCTGTCTCCCAAGGCGTCAGCCTCGGTTCAGATCAAGCCAGGCAGCGTGATCCGGGTGCTCCGCAATCCCGACAAGTCCTGGCGGATCACCCAGGTGCCCGAAGTGGAGGCGGCATTCGTCGCACTGGACCCTCGCGATGGTTCCGTTCGCGCGCTGGTGGGTGGATTCGATTTCCAAAAGAACAAGTTCAACCACGCGACGCAGGCCTGGCGTCAGCCCGGCTCAAGCTTCAAGCCATTCATCTATTCGGCCGCCCTGGAGAAAGGCCTGAGCCCCATGACCGTGGTCAACGATGCGCCACTGTTTTTCAGTGCCGCCGAGACGGGGGGGAAACCTTGGGAACCGAAAAATTACGACGGACAGTTTGAAGGACCGATGTCCGTGCGTCGGGCATTGGCCCGGTCCAAGAACATGGTGTCCATTCGCATTCTGCAGATGGTCGGCACGCAGAGCGCCCAGGAGTGGGTCACGCGATTTGGCTTCGAGGCCAGCAAGCACCCGCCTTACCTGACGATGGCGCTGGGCGCCGGGTCGGTGACACCCATCCAGATGGCCACAGGGTATGGGGTGTTTGCCAATGGAGGCCGCCTGGTGACACCCAAGCTGATCACCCGGGTGACCGACTTCCGCGGGAAGGTGCTTTTCGAAGACCGGACATCGCCGGAAGATGCCCCACAGGTCATCGATGAACGCAACGCGTTCCTCATGAGCAGCCTCCTGCAGGAAGTCACCCGAAGTGGCACCGCGGCTCGCGCCCGTTCGACGCTCAAGCGACCAGATGTCTACGGCAAGACCGGCACGACCAACGACTCGGTCGATGCCTGGTTCGTGGGCTATCAGCCCACGGTGGTGGCAGCAGCCTGGGTCGGCTATGACAATCCGAGAAATCTGGGCAGTCGGGAAACCGGGGGCGGACTGAGCCTGCCGATCTGGATCGACTACATGAACACCGCCCTGCGAAAGGAGCCTGTGGCCGAATACAAGGCCCCGGCAGGCATCATGCAAGTGGGCGGAGAGTGGTACTACGAGGAATTTGGACCATCCCAGGGTGTCCAGTCGCTCGGCCTGTCGGATCCTTGGCCGGGTGCATCGATCACCCTGCCGCCGGGATCAACCGGGGAAAGTGTGCCGTCCCCAGGTTCTGGCAGCGAGGACCGGCGCAGCATCCTCGACCTGTTCAGGAACTGAAGTCCAGGGACATCCCGGCCTGCTCCGAGGCGTGACGCTTCAGGTCGGCAAAGAACTCGCCCTGACTCTTGGTATCGAGCCAGCGCTGTCCATCAAAGCGATAGTGGTAGCCGCCGGCTCGCGCCGCCATCCAGACCTCCTGCAGCGGTTTCTGCAGGTTGATGACGATCTGGCTGCGGTTGGCAAACGTCAGCGTGATCATGCCCCCGACCCGCTGGTTGTCCACGTCGGCATCGGATTCGTCGTTGATCCGGTCGCATGCCTGTTCTACGCGCCGGAGCAAAGCCTCGGCGTGGTTCAGATACTCAAGGTCGGTCATTACAATGGGCCTTCATGAAAACGCTTGAAATTGTAGGTTCGATGCGCGGCTCGTTTTTCCCCTCGGTGGCAGCCGCCATGGTGGCAGTCGGGTTGCTCGCCGGCTGCGGTCAGAAGGGGCCGCTTTACCTGCCCGCACCCGGTCAGGTGAAGCAGAAGGCGCCCGCACGCGCCACGCCGCCGGTTGAAGCCATGGACCCTGCCGCCATCGGTGTGCCAGGCGCACTAGAGACTGCACCAGTCAATCAGCCCTGACTGGCCATCGCCTGATCGCAAGCCATCATCATCCGCACTCCATTCATGCCCTCACCGTCCACGTCGCTGCCTCCCCATCTGGTCTATCGGGACCATCAACTCGTCATGGAAGACGTGGCGCTGGCTTCGCTGGCCCGGGCGCATGGGACACCCCTGTTCGCCTACAGCAAGGCGGCCATCCTGGATGCGCTGGCTGCCTATCAACGCGGCCTGGCCGGGCGACCGCACCTGATCTGTTATGCGATGAAGGCCAACTCCAGCCTGGCGATCCTTCAGGTGCTGGTGCGGGCGGGCTGTGGACTGGACATTGTCTCGGGTGGCGAGTTGGAGCGTGCCCTTGCGGTGGGTTGTGATCCTGAAAGAATCATTTTCTCAGGGGTGGGCAAGACACGAAGCGAGATGCGGCGCGCCCTGCAGGTTGGCATCGGTTGCTTCAATGTGGAGAGCGAAGCCGAGCTTGAGGTACTGGACGAGGTCGCGTGCGACATGGGGTTGCGGGCCCCGGTGAGCATTCGCGTCAACCCCAACGTGGACGCCAAGACGCACCCTTACATCTCCACCGGCCTCAAGGGCAACAAGTTCGGCATTGCCCACGAGCGGGTGGTGCAAACGTACTTGCGGGCGGCGGCGTGCAAGGGCCTTCGGGTGGCAGGAATCGACTGCCATATCGGTTCGCAGATCACCGAAACGGGACCGTACCTGGATGCGATGGACCGCGTGCTGGAACTGGTCGATGCCATCGAGGCGGCAGGCGTACCCCTCGAACACATCGATTTCGGCGGTGGTCTGGGCATTGACTATGCCGGCGACACGCCACCCAGCGCCGATGCCCTCTGGCGGCAGTTGCTGGAACGCATCGATGCCCGGGGTCATGGCCACCGCAAGATCTGCATCGAGCCTGGGCGTTCACTGGTCGGCAATGCAGGTGTCTGCCTGACCGAGGTGCTCTACCTCAAACCTGGCGACCAGAAGAACTTCCTCATTGTGGACGCGGCGATGAACGATCTGCCCAGGCCCGCCATGTATGAGGCCTATCACCGCATCGTCCCCGTGCAGCCCCGCGACGAGCCCGGCCTGGTCTGGGACGTGGTGGGACCGGTCTGCGAGAGCGGCGACTGGCTGGGTCGGGATCGCAAGCTCGCCGTGAAGCCCGGCGATCTGCTGGCGGTGCTCTCGGCCGGCGCGTATTGCATGAGCATGGCCAGCAACTACAACACCCGGGGAAGAGCGATAGAGGTGCTGGTGGACGGCGATCACGCACTGGTGATTCGCCAGCGCGAGTCCGCCCAGGACCAGTTCCGCATGGAGCAGTTGTTGCCCTGATCGCGGGTCAGGCGCGCTTCATTCGCAGGAATCGCTGAAGGCGCCAACCCAGCAGGGCGGCCATCAGCAGCGCATAGACGGCCACCTCGGCAAAGTCGTTCTTGCCGGCACGCACCCAGAAGAAATGCAGCACCCCCAGCATCGCGATGGCATAGACCGTCTTGTGCAGTGAGCGCCAGCGTGGCGCACCGAGCCAGCGCACGGCCTGATTGAACGAAGTGCAAGCCAATGCCAGCAGCAGCAGCCATGCCAGGGTACCGACGAGGATGAACGGCCGCTGGGGAATGTCGGCCAGGACGGCGTAAACGTCCAAGCCCATGTCAAACCAGACATAGGACAGCCAGTGCAAGGTGGCGTAAAAGAACACGAAGAGCCCGAGCATTCGGCGCCAACGGGCCAACCAGGACCAGTCGAAAGTGACACGCAGGGGCGTCACCATGAGAGCGATCACCAGAAACCGCAGGGTCCAGTCACCCAGCGAGCGGATCAGGGCTTCGGCGGGATTGGGCCCCAGGTCACCGACAACCGCCGCCCAGATCAGCCAGAAAGCGGGCAAAAGACAAAGCAAGAATCCCGCCGGCTTGGCCATCGGGTGAGCCATCCACCGCATCAGTAGAACTTCTTCAGATCCATCCCGGCATAGAGTTGTCCGACCTGGGGTTCATACCCGTTGAACAAGAGCGTCTTGCGGCGTTTGGCGAACAGGCCGCCATCATCCCCGATGCGCCGCTCGGTGGCCTGACTCCAGCGCGGGTGAGGGACGTCGGGGTTGACGTTGGAGTAAAAGCCATATTCCTGCGGCGCGGCCACGTTCCAGGAGGTCTTCGGCTCCTTGTCTGTGAAGCGAATGCGTACGATGGATTTGCCGCTCTTGAAACCGTACTTCCAGGGTACGACCAGCCTCAGGGGTGCGCCGTTCTGGTTGGGCAGAACCTCCCCGTACATGCCGAGCGCCAGCATGGCCAGCGGGTGCCTGGCCTCATCCAGTCGAAGGCCTTCCAGGTAGGGCCACAGCAGCACACTGGAACGAAGGCCGGGCATGACCTCACGATCCGCCAGTGTTTCGAACTCGACGTAACGGGCACTGCCCATGGGCTCGACCTCCCGGATCAGATGGGCCAGGGAGTAACCGACCCAGGGGATCACCATGGACCAGCCTTCGACACACCGCATGCGGTAAACCCGCTCCTCCAGCGCGGACAGACGCAGCAGGTCGTCGACATCAAATGTGCGTGGCTTGTGGACAAGGCCATCCACCGTCACCGTCCAGGGGCGAACCTTCATGCGCCCCGCCTTGGCGGCCGGGTCCGACTTGTCGGTGCCGAACTCGTAGAAATTGTTGTAACTGCTGGCGTCACGGTACTCGGTGACTTTTTCGACCGTTTGTGCGCCGGGAACACCCGAGGGTCTGGTCGACAGCGGCGCCAACTTGCCAGGACGAACAACGTTGGGGCCTGACGCCTGAGCCATGGCATCCCGGGCCGCCCAGGTTGCCAACACCGCACCACCCGCACCCACAGCCAGCCCCTGCATCCACTGACGGCGCTTGAGATAGGCCTGCTGCGAGGTGATCTCGCTGGGTACGGGATGCATGAATCCCTGCTGGTTCGAACGAATGATCATCCTGGTCTCCACTGCGGTGATCTTGCTGAGAGATCACAGTGTGTTCGAAAGTTCGGCGACCTGCCGCGCCCGGAAAAAGAAACACCCCGCCGTGGCGGGGTGTCGGGTGGGTATCACGAACAGTCAGAGTTCGCCGTAGCTGTGCAATCCGGACAGGAACATGTTCACGCCGAGGAACGCAAAGGTCGTGACAGCCAAGCCAACCAGTGCCCACCAGGCTGCCACCGTGCCGCGAAGACCCTTCATCAGGCGCATGTGCAACCAGGCCGCGTAGTTGAGCCAGACGATCAGGGCCCAGGTTTCCTTCGGGTCCCAGCTCCAGTAGCCACCCCAGGCCTCGGCGGCCCAGAAGGCGCCGAGCACGGTGGCGATGGTGAAGAAGGCAAAGCCCACCGCAATGGCCTTGTACATCACGTCGTCCAGCACCTCGAAGGACGGCAGACGCTCGGCGATACGGCGTCGGGCCGCCATGATGCCGCCGACGATCAGGGCCGACACCCCGAAGTACACAAACCAGTAGCTCGCTCCCTTGTCCATGGACGACTGACGGAAGACGATGGGCTCCAGGCACAGCACGATGCCCAGCAACCACAAGGGCGCCAGCTTGTACCAGCGGGTCTCGCTGGCGCTTTGCTTGATCAGGTAGGCAAAGGCCAGCATGGCGGCAATGGCAAAGGTGCCGTAGCCGACGAAGTTGGCCGGCACATGCAGCTTCATCCACCAGCTCTTGAGCGCCGGGACCAGGGGCTGGATCTGGTGGGCCTCGCGCACCACGGTGTACCAGAGCAGAAAGCCCACCGCCGCACTGACCACCAGCATCACGAAGGCTCCCATGGAGCGGGTCTTGTACTGCTCTTCGTAGTAGAGGTAGAACGCGGCGGTCATCCAGCAGAACAGGACAAACACTTCATAGAGGTTGCTGACCGGGATATGACCGATGTCGGGTCCGATCTGGTGGCTTTCGAACCAGCGCACCATCGTGCCGACCAGCGCCAGGGTCACCGCCACCCAGGCCAGACGCGTACCCAGCACTTCGAAGGTTTCACCGGCACGGGTGAACATGCCCACCCAGTAGAAGAGCGTGCTCATGAAGAACAGCACACTCATCCAAAGGATGGCCGACTGGCTGGAGATGAAGTACTTGAGCATGAACGCCTGGTCGGCGCGAGCCAGATCGGCGTTGCCATCCGGCCCCATGTACAGCCAGATGGCCAGCAGGGACAGGGCCGAGACCACCACCATCAGGGTACGCATGGGCCGCCAGAACCACCCCAGCCAGATGAGCGAAGGGGCCGTTCCCGCCAGGATCCACTCTTCGTAGATGTCCATGGCATCGCGGTAATGAACGAACGCCCAGACGGCACCTGCGATCACCAGCAGGGCAAACAGCCAGTCCCACCGGTCACGGCGGGCAAAGTAGCCGGGCTGAACCTCCAGGCCCTGCTGGCCACGCTTGAGGTCGATGGTCCGGGTAGCGGTGTTCATGATTGCACCTTCAACAGTTGGGATTTCAACAAACCGAATTCCTTGTCCGCATCCAGGGTCTTGCGGTTGGTGGACAGGGCCATGGAGGCACTGCTGCCCCCGGCGGCGGGCGACAACCAGATCCAGAGCCTGCGCTCACGGACGTAGAGCATGGCAAAAACGCCCACGATGAGCAAGACACAGCCCAGATACACGATGGTCTGACCAGGCGCGCGCGCCACCTGGAACACACTGGCCTGGATGTGCTCGAAATCGGCGAGCTGGAAAGTCATGGGCGCCGGATAGAAATAGCTGTCGCTCAGGGCCATGACCATGAGTGTCATCAGTCGCTGGGTGTTCTCGTCGCGTTCCAGCGGCTGAAGTCCCGCCTGTTCCCTCGAAAGTTGCAGCAGCTCGAACAGGGTGCCATTGAGAATACGGACCAGGACTTCGCTGGCTCGCTCCCGCTCGGCTTCCGGAACATTGACCTCCAGGAAAGAGGAGACTGCCGGCAAGCCCCCCTTGGCCGCGGGCAGGCCAGCGGGCGCGCCCGGCGGAATGGGCGCAGGCTCGGCACCGGCAAACAGACCCAGTGCACGGGATGCCGAGGCCGCCAGCGCTTCGGCCAGTTCAGGGCGCTCGCCTTCGACCGCCCCCGCTGCATAGCGCCGGATGGCCTTTTCCCGCATCCCGGCGTCCCCGAGGGCAGCACGCAGACGGATGAAGCCGTCGAGGCCATCGGCCTCATCGGCCGGTACCCGAAGATAGCGGAAGGGTTCGGAAGGGGTTTCCCGCATGCCCATCAAATAGACGCGCGCGCCATCGAGCTCCACGGGCAACATGTAGTTGTTGTATTCGATGGCCTGGCCGGCAGCATCCCGCAGCTTGTAGCTGATGCTCGGCCCGACGTTGCGCAGAACCTTCTCGGTCACTGTCTTGTGACCCGAGCCGAGCCGACTCTCGATTGCCTCGCGCAGGTCGACCTTGCGCACGTCCACCTGGGCGGTGGACTGGTTGCCCGAGAAATTCTCGACGTTGATCACTCTCAGGCCGGTGAATTCCAGCGTCAGCTTCTCATCGCCGTTGGTCAGGGGGGTGGACCCGCCGATGACACCGTTCACTTCAAAGGGGCGGGTCGGTGCATTGATCGGCAAAGCCCGCAGCCTGACCTTGGAACCACCGTCATCGAAGCTGGACTGGTAGATGTTGATGCCACGGTGCTGTGCAGGATGATTGACTTCAACCCTCGCCTCCTTCTTCTCGCCGGTTTCATGGTCATGAATGACGATGTCGCTGGCAAACAGCTTGGGCATGCCGGTGTCGTAGTACTCGACGATGAACTTCTTGAGTTCGACGGAGAACGGCAGGTCTTGCAGCAGGACGCCTCGGGGCTGTGCCAGCACCGCGGTGCCAGAGGTGGTGCCCTCGGTCACCAGCAGATTGCCCCGGAAGGTGGGGTTTGACGGAGACAAACGGTGCTGTGCAGGGACGTCGGCGATCAGGCCGCCACCCACGAAGGGCTCCTTGCCGTTGAACCACATCTGCGCCCGCACGAAGAGGTCCCCGTCGAGCAGGCCGCCAATGCAGACAAGCACGATGGCACCGTGCGCGGCCAGATAACCGATCTTGTTGGCGGCACCCGCCTTGGCGGCCACCATCCAGCCTTCGCCCTGAGGGGTCTGGCGGGACTGCAGGCGCACTTTCCAGCCTGAACCCAGGAGGGTCTGGCCGATCCGGTTGGCGGCGGCCTCGGGCGACTCGCCGAGCACCGACTCGGCGCGGTGAGGAAAGGCCTTGAGGCTCTGTTCCCGGATGTTTTCCTTGAAGGTCTTGAAGTCCGTGAAGATCTTGGGTGTGTTTCGGGCAATGCACAGGCTGGTGCTGATGACCAGGAAGGCCAGGATCAGCAGGAACCACCACGCGCTGTAGACCGCATACAGATTGATCTTGCCGAAAACCTCGGACCAGAACGGACCGAACTGGTTGACGTAGTTGTTGACCGGCTCATGCTGCTTGATGACCGTCCCGATGACCGACGCAATGCAGATGACGGTCAGCAGCGCGATGGCAAACCGCATGGAGGAAAGCAGTTCGTTGATGTCGCGCAAGGAACCGGCCGCGCTGCGGGCGGGGATGCCTGGGTTGGAAACAGTCATGAAGGAACCTGAAAAACAGAAAGGGCGTTTCTGGATGGCCAGAAAACGCCCTGCTGTGACTCATGAATCGGCCGGCAGTTCACTGCGCCCATCGCGCGGATCGCATTCTGACCGCCAACATCACCTGTCACTTATATATCCCCACGAAGATGTGGGGCATGCGGCCGGTCTCAGCGCAATCCGGCGATGTAGTCGGACACGGCCTTGATTTCGCGGTCGTTCATCTTGGCGGCAACACCGGTCATCTGCGCGTTGTTCTTGCGGGCACCATCGCGGAAGGCCTTGAGCTGAGCTTCGGTGTAGCTGGCGTGCTGACCGGCCAGGCGCGGATACTGGGCGGGGATGCCCGCACCGTTCGGGCTGTGGCAACCGGCGCAGGCGGCAATCTGACGGTCGGCAATGCCGCCGCGGTAGATGCGCTCACCCAGGCG
>JAJPEW010000114.1 GCA_021166755.1 Hydrogenophaga sp.
TCACCTGCGCGTGCGTTTCGGCCCCGCCCAGCTCCTCGTCCGTGGCGTCCTCCCCGATGGCCGCCTTGACCAGTGGCGGACCGGCCAGGTAGATGCTGGAGCGCTCGCGCACCAGGATCACGTAGTCGGACAGCCCCGGCAGGTACGCACCGCCTGCCGTCGACGAACCGTGCACCACCGCCACCTGCGGCAGGCCCATGGCCGACAGCCGGGCCTGGTTGGCAAAGCTGCGTCCGCCGTCCACAAAGATCTCGCTCTGGTACATCAGGTTGGCGCCACCGCTTTCCACCAGGTAGATCAGCGGCAGGCGGTTTTCCCGAGCAATCTCCTGCGCCCGCAACGCCTTACGCAAGCCCATCGGGGAGACGGTGCCGCCCTTGACCGCGCTGTCGTTGGCCGAGATCAGGCAACGCTTGCCCGCCACCTTGCCGATGCCGACGATCGAGCCTCCGCCCATGACCGACTTCTTGCCATCGTCGTCATGCATGTTCAGACCGGCCAGGCGGCTGAGCTCCAGGAACGTCGAATCGCGATCGAGCAGGCGGGCCACGCGCTCACGCGGCAGCAGCTGGCCGCGCTTCTCGAACTTCTCGCGCTTGGATTCGGATTCGGTGATGACGACCTGCTCAAGGCGACGCACCTCGGCGAGCAGTTCACCCATGCGCCGGGCGTTGGCGGCAAAGGCGTCCGACTTGGGCTGGAGTTTGGAACGGATGACGGGCATGTGTGTGGTTCCTGTGCAATGCCAGCCATTACACGGCAGGGTAACGTTAACGTCAACCTAATTCCGTTTAGGTATTTTCCCTATGCATTACGGAACCCTGCACGCATAGCATCAGGCCAGCGCCGGCATATCGCCGATGCCACATACCCCAACGAAAGGACCACCATGGATCTGCAAGCCTGTACCGAAGCCATCCGCCAGAAAGTCGGCGCCGACAGCGGCCTCAATGCCACCCTCAAGTTCGACTGCGGCAGCGACGGTTTCGTCTACATCGATGGCAAGTCCATCCCCAACAGCGTCGACAACGACGACAAGGCCGCCGACTGCACCGTGGGCATCACGCTCGATAATCTCGCTGCGCTGCTGACCGGCGACCTCGAACCTGCCACCGGCTTCATGATGGGCAAGCTCAAGGTCTCGGGCGACATGGGTGTGGCCATGCGACTGCAGCGCGTCATCTGAAGATTTGCCCCGACAGGAAACTCCTTGAACACCCCGCTCGCTCCCCGCAAGACCGCCAAGCGCGCCAACGGCGCACAGGCCGTCTCAACGCCAGCCATCCCGGATGCCACCGCAGCCGCCGATGCCCAGGCTTTCGTGGACTCGCACCGCGATGCAGGGACCACCGAACTGTTCGGCATCACCGAGCTGTGCAAGGAGTTCGACGTGACCCTGCGGGCCCTGCGCTTCTATGAGGACAAGGGCCTGCTCTCCCCCATGCGCATCAACGGCGCGCGCGTCTACACACGGCGCGACCGGGCACGCCTGGCGCTCATCCTGCGCGCCAAGGCCATTGGCTCACCGTTGTCCGAAATCAAGCGCTATCTGGACCTGTACGGTGACCACGGCGAGGGCCGTGCGCAGCAGCTGAGCTACGTCATCAGCCGCACCGACACCGCCATCGAAGAACTCGAAGCCAAACGGGCCAAGATCGACGAAACCCTGGCCGAGCTGCGCGTCATCAACACCACCTGCCGCCGCCAGCTCGAACTTCGCAAGCGGACCGACAAGCTGGCCGACTGAACTCAGGCGGTGGGCAGCGTCCACCAGAAGGTGGTTCCCTGGCCTGGCTGCGAATCGGCCCAGATGCGTCCACCATGACGCTCGATGATGCGGGCCACGATGGCCAGGCCCACCCCCGTGCCGGGGATCTCCATCCCGGCGTGCATGCGCTGAAACAGGCCGAAGAGCTTCTCGGCACGCGCCATGTCGAAGCCCCGCCCCTGGTCGCGCAAAAAGTACGCGGCCCGTACGGCGTCATAGCCCAGCACCACGCGGGGGCGCTCATTCGGCCGAACGTACTTGATGGCGTTGTCCAGCAGGTTCAGCAGCACCTGCCGCAGCAGCGTCGCATCGCCCAGCGCCGGTGGCATGACTTCGCACAGCAGTTCATCCTGCTCCATGCCCGGTGCCAGCGCATCGGCGGCGCTGCGGGCCAACTCCGCCAGGTTCACCGGCGCCGGTGTCAGGTCGGCGCGCACCACCCGCAGCAGCTCCAGCATGTCGCTGATCATCTGCCCCATGTTCGCCGACGCTCGCGAGATGCGCTGAAACATGTCACGGGTCATCGGCCGCAGTTCCTCACCTTCATCGGCAATGAGGCTGGCAAAACCGTTGACGGCACGCAAGGGTGCCCGCAGGTCGTGCGCGATGGAATAGGAGATGATCTCCATGTCACGCATGGATCTTTCGAGTTCTGCGGTGCGCTCCTTCACACGCTGTTCCAGCGTCGCATTCAGGCGCCGCACTTCTTCCTGAACCTGCACATAGGTGGTCACATCGCTGAAGGTGCGCACCATGCCACCGTGCTCTAGCTGCCGTGTCCGGACTTCCAGGGTGCGCCCGTCCCGGGTCTTCCTCAGGTAGTGCGAAGGCATCGGCACCCCCTGCTCGCCGATCACGTAGCGCCGCGCGTCGTCTTCCACCAGCGCGCCGTTCTCGCCGAAGTCTCCCCGGGCCCTCTGGAAGGCGGTGATCTGTTCATGCGTGGGCTGGGTGGCCATCAACGATTCCGGCAGATCCAGCATGTCCAGAAAACGCTGGTTGTAGACAATCGTGCGGCGGTTCTTGTCCACCTGCGTGATGCCCTGGGACATGCTGTCCAGCGTCACCCGCAGCGTCTGCTTCTGGCGCGCAAGTTCGGCGGTCGCCGCCTCCAGTTGCAGGTGCTGCTCCATCAGCGTCTCGGTCGCCTGCTGCAACTCGGTCACATCGGACGTGAACCCATGCCACAGGGTGGATCCATCCGGCTCGCGCTGGGGCACGGCTTCCACCCGCATCCAGCGAACGCCACGCGATGGCAAAACCGCCCGATAAAGCTGACGCCAGGGCTTGAGGTTCTCGGCCGAATCCGCCAGCGCCTGCAACACGCTCACCAGATCGTCCTGGTGGACGCGGGAGAAGAGAGCGCTGGCATCCTGACGCAACTCATCCGCATCGAGTTCCAGCAGATCTCGCACGGCATCGTTGACAAACGGTATTTCGCTGCGACCATCCGGACGCAGTCGCGCCTGATAGATCAGACCAGGCACCCGCGCGGCAATGTGGTGGATCAGATCGGCCTGACTCGCCTGAGCCTCCAGCGCCTGCTTCTCGACCGTGATGTCCTGCACCACACCGAAGTCGGTGTCGGGATTGCCCCACACCGTCGTACGACCCATTCGGCTGCGCACCCACCGGGTCTGCCCATCCACAGTGTGAATACGAAATTCCAGCAGACGCCCATCCAGCGCCTGCCGGGCCTCCATCCACGCCGCCCGGTCATCTTCATGGAGAATCGATCGGGCCTGCTCGCGCGTCAGCGCCTCATCGGGCCGAACCCCCACCATCTCGCGTAGACCGGCCGACCAGATCACCTGCTCGGCGTCTTGCGGGTTGGTCCAGTGGCCCACCCGCGCCAGCTTCTCGGTGGCCTCATGCAGCTCCACCTGCTGCTGAAGACGCCGGTTGGCCTCCATGAGGCGGGATTCAGCCTCATGTTCCCGCGTGATGTCCTCCCACCCCACCAGCAGCAGTTCCTGCCCTTCGTGCATCAGCCGGGTGGTGCTCAAGCGCACCCGCAGCCCCCGCTCACCATAGGACTCCACGGTGTACGACGGCTCTCCCCGTTCGATACTCTCCAGGTAGTCCTGTCGCTCCATGGCCGACGGCCATTGGGCCAGCTGCAGCGATGTCCTGCCCAGTGCCTGCGCCCGCGCGATACCGGTCAGCCGCACCCACGCGTCGTTGACCGCCAGCAAGGCCCCGTCCAGCCGCCGGCTCAGGCTCTGGGGCACGGGCGAGGCCGCGAACAGCAGGTCCATCGCCGGGACGGACGGCAACGGCGTTACTTGCATGACATCCGCACTTGCGTGCTCAACACCCTGTACCTGAACAAAGACAGACTCTGGCATGTGTGGGACCGGCAGGAATCGGGATCCTGAGACAGCGGGGCGAACTGCTACAGTTGTCGGTTGGTTTGACGCATACCGAAGAGACCCCCCTTGAGCGCGCCGCTGGACAGACACACCCCCATGATGCAGCAATATCTGGCCATCAAGGCCGGATTTCCGCACACATTGGTGTTTTACCGGATGGGGGATTTCTACGAGCTTTTCTTCGGCGACGCCGAGAAAGCCGCCCGTCTGCTGGACATTACCCTGACCCAGCGTGGCCAGTCGGCCGGTGAACCGGTCATCATGGCCGGGGTGCCTTTCCACTCGGTGGAAAGCTACCTGGCCCGACTGATCAAGCTCGGCGAGTCCGTCGCCATCTGCGAACAGGTGGGCGACGTAGCCACCGCCAAGGGCCCGGTCGAACGCAAGGTGGTGCGCGTGGTCACCCCCGGCACCCTCACCGACACCGAACTGCTGTCCGACAAGACCGAGGCCGTGCTGCTGGCGGTACACCCGGGCGCCCGCACCGGCGTGGGCCTGGCCTGGATGTCGGTCACCCAGGGCATCGTCACGCTGGCCCAGTGCGCCAGCGACGAGCTGGCCGACTGGATCGCCCGCATCGCCCCGGGTGAAGTGCTTTACAGCGCCGAAGTCACCCCTTCCTTTGAAAAATCGCTGCAGGCCCTGGGCAGCCAGCCCCTGCCCAGCGGCCAGCGCCTGGTGGCCGTGGTCCGTCCGGCCTGGGCTTTTGATGCCGGCCTGGGTGAGCGCAAGCTGCTGGAACAGCTGCAGGCGGCCAGCCTGTCGGCCTGGGACGCGCAGGACCTCAAGGATGCCCACGCCGCTGCCGCCGCCCTGCTGGCCTATGCCGAACACACCCAGGGCCAGGCCCTGAGCCATGTGCGCAGCCTGCAGGTGGCCCGCAGCGGCGA
>JAJPEW010000163.1 GCA_021166755.1 Hydrogenophaga sp.
TGGCGGGCGAGGCCCAGCAGTTTGAGGGCCGCCGACAGTTCCCGGACGGACATGCCTTCTACGCATCGATCACCTACACGCCGTATTTAGAAGACGGGATGTTGAGGGGACTGATCATCCAGATCGTGGACATCACAGCCCGCAAGGCGTCGGAAGACGCGGTGTCCAGCGCAAACCAGCAGCTGCAGTCCGCCCTGGACCGCGCACAGTCGCTCTACAACAACGCGCCTTGCGGGTACCACTCACTGGATGCCAACGGCACCTATGTGACGATCAACGACACGGAACTCCGGTGGCTGGGCTACCAGCGGGACGAAGTGGTGGGGCGCATGGGATTTCGCGACTTCATCAGCGACATCGACCGGGAGAAGCTTGCGACACGCCTGCACCAGCTGATCGACAACACCGATCTGCCTCCGGCCGAATACGAGATGCGGCGCAAGGATGGCACCATCTTTCATGCGCTGCTGTCGTCATCGGCCGTGCGGGATGAGTCTGGCCGCTTCCTCGAGAGCAACTCCACGGTGGTCGACATCACCCAGCGCAAGGCGGCTGAAGCGGCGCTGCGCGAACAGCAGCACCTGCTTCAGACGGTGGCCGACCACATGCCAGGCCTGGTCGCGTATCTGGATGTGATGCAGCGATTCCGGTTTGCCAACATCGAGTATCAACAGATCTACGGGCTCGATCCCGGCGCGCTCATCGGCATGCATGCCGGCGAGGTCCTGCCGGCGGGCGTCTGGGAGGAAGTTCAACCCCGTCTCGTGACCGCCCTGCAGGGTCAGCCCCAGCAGTTCGAAAGCTGGCGCAAAACCATCGACGGCCGACCCATCTTCATGCAGTCCCGGTACATCCCGGACCTGCAGAACGGCACAATCCAGGGCGTTTTCGTACAAGCGATCGACATCACCGATCGCAAGCAGATCGAGGAGCGCGCCCGCCACCTCAACGATGAACTCGAGCGGAAGGTCCAGGAGCGGTCCGCCGAACTGCTGGAAAGCGAACAGCGCTTTCGCCTGATGGTCGACAACCTGCGCGACTACTGCATCTATTTCATGGACCCCGCCGGCCGGATCACCGACTGGACCGACAGCGCACAGCGCATGGAAGGCTATTCCCCCAGCGAGGTGCTGGGTCAGCACTTTTCGATGCTGTTCGACTTGCCCGGTTCGCAGGACGCCCGGGAGCAGGGGGATCAGTTGCTGCGCCGGGCCGCTTCACGCGGGCAGGTGGACCGCAACAGCTGGCATCGGCGCAAGGACGCCTCGATCTACTGGTGCGCCTCGGTCCTGATTGCCTTGCGGGATGAGACCGGTGAACTGCTGGGTTATGCCGGAGTGAACCGGGACATGACCGATGCCAAGCGCCTCGAAGACCTGATGCGCAACATCAACGAGGAGCTGGAGAACCGGGTCGTCGAACGCACCGCCCAGCTGGTGGCGGCCAACAAGGATCTGGAGTCGTTCTCCTATTCGGTCTCGCACGACCTGCGCTCACCCCTGCGTCACATTTCCAGCTTCGTGAGCCTGCTGGAAGAGCACCTGGGAGAGCGGCTGGACGAGACCGGACACAAGTACCTGGGCACCATCGCCAACTCCACCCGCCACATGAGCCAGCTCATTGACGGGCTGCTGCATTTCTCACGAACCGGCCGTGCGGCGATCTCGCCCAGCCCGGTGGATTTCGGCCTGTTGGTGGAGGCAGTGGTTCATCAGATCGACCACGAATCGAGCGAACGGATCGTTGATTGGGTGATCCCGTCCGATCTGCCCGTGGTTCAGTGCGACGCGGTCCTGATGCGCGAGGTCTGGACCAATCTGTTGGGAAATGCCTACAAATACACCCGCCCGCGGGAGCGCAGCCGCATCGAAGTCGGCTGGAGTGTGGATCCTGCCGTGGGATACACCTTCTTCGTCCGTGACAACGGTGTCGGTTTTGACACACAATACGCACAGAAACTGTTCGGGGTATTCCAGCGTCTTCACCGTGCGTCCGAGTTCGAAGGCACCGGCATTGGTCTGGCGCTCACACGACGCATCATCGAGCGTCACGGCGGCAGCATTTGGGCAGACAGTCAGGTGGGGACAGGAAGCACATTCCATTTTTCATTGCCTTTTGACGGCCTGACGGCCACCGATACCGGCCGGGACACCATCCCCTCGACTCTCGACTAAGACATGAACAAAAGCGCCGATCCCATCCTGCTGGTGGAAGACAACCCCGACGATGCCGAGCTGACGCGGCTGGCGCTGGCCAGGCATGGCCTGGATCAGAGGGTCGTGCACGTGTCGGATGGCATTCAGGCGCTCGACTATTTGCACCGGCGCGGCGGCTTCAGCGACCGCAGCGGCGGTAATCCCCAACTCGTGCTGCTGGACCTGAAGATGCCCCTGCTCGACGGCATTGGCGTGCTCAAGGAAATCAAGGGCTCCGATGTCCTGCACAACATCCCGGTGGTGATCCTGACCTCGTCCACCGAGCCGAGCGACCTGCAACGCGCCTACGACGCCGGCACCAACGCCTACATCGCCAAGCCCACCGAGTTCGCCCAGTTCCTCAACGCGATGAAACACGTGTGCGAGTTCTGGGTCAACATCAACCAGACCGCCCCACAGTCGGCCTCTGCCGGTGTCCGGGCCACCAACTTCGGCGAACTGCACTGAGCGGCGTCTGCCCGCCTTCGGCGCGGGCGGGTCTTACCAGGTATCGATGAATCGGCCTGGCGCCGGGTCCCGCACCCTGGCACCCGCGAGACCGCGCGCCAGCCACGCGCGCGTGTGGGCTGGATCGATCACGGCATCGATCTCCAGGCCGCTGGCCATGGACAACGCCGATCCCTTTTCGTACTCCCTGGCCAGCAGTTCCTGGAAGAGCGCCTCGCGCTCGGGGCCTTCGGGCCGCGATTCCAGTTCCTTGCGGTAGCCCAGGCGAACAGCCCCCTCCAGACCCATGGCGCCGAATTCGGCCGTGGGCCAGGCCACGGTGAACACCGGGGCGTGAAAGCCGCCGGCCGTCATGCCCATGGCGCCCAGGCCGTAGCCCTTGCGAAGCACCACCGAGAACACCGGCACCCGCAGCTTGGCGGCCGTCACGAACAGCCGGCTCACATGCCGGACCTGTGCCTGCGCTTCGGTCTCGGGGCCGACCATGAAACCCGGCGTGTCCACCAGGGTGATGACCGGCAAGCCATGGGCGTCGCACAACTGAAGGAAGCGCGCTGCCTTGTCCGCGGCGTCCGCGTCGATGGCGCCGCCCAGGTGCTGGGGGTTGTTCGCCAGCAGCCCCACCGGACGACCTTCCATCCTGGCCAGCGCAGTGTGGATGCCCACCCCGAAACCGGTGCGCAGGTGCAGCACGCTGCCCAGGTCCGCCAACCCCTCGATCACGCGGCGACTGTCGTAGACCCGCAGCCGGTTCTCCGGCACCACCTCGCGCAGACCGTCGGCTGAAGGTGCCTGCCACCCGGGCAGGCTGCCCTGGAAGTAGGCCAGATACTGCCTGGCCACTGCAATGGCCTGAGCCTCGTCATCCACCAGCACGTCGATCACGCCGTTGGCGTGTTGCACATCGGCCGGGCCAATCTCCTCCGGCCGATAGACCCCCAGCCCCCCGCCCTCGACCATGGCAGGCCCACCCATGCCCAGGTTGCTGCTCCGGGTGGCAATGATCGCGTCGCAGCAACCGGCCAGCGCGGCGTTGCCTGCGAAGCAGCGCCCGGCCACGACACCCACCACCGGCACCACCCCGGACAGGCGGGCAAACGCCGCAAAGGTGCCCACATGCAGGCCGGCCACCACCGGCATGTCCGTGTCGCCCGGCCGACCGCCCCCGCCCTCGGCCAGCAACACGACCGGCAGGCGCTGGTCATGCGCAATCCCGAGCAAGCGGTCGGTCTTGGCGTGGTTTCGCATGCCCTGGGTGCCCGCCAGCACCGTGGCGTCGTAGGCCATCACCACGGTGCGTGACCGTTGGGGCCCGAACACCTGTCCGTTGACCGACCCAATGCCCGTGACCATGCCATCGGCCGGGGTGTTCGCCATCAGGTCCTCTTCGGTGCGGCGACTGCGCTGCGCGGCCACCGCCAAGGCCCCGTATTCGATGAAGCTGTCCTCATCGCACAGATCGGCAATGTTCTCCCGGGCCGTGCGCATGCCCATGGCGT
>JAJPEW010000219.1 GCA_021166755.1 Hydrogenophaga sp.
AGCCGGCATGGGGCGCGGACGGATCAGGCGAAACGCGGGGGAGGCGCGTGGGGAGGCGCGTGTCGCAGGTCGGGCACGACCGGTCGGGCGCCTTGCGCATGTTCAGGCAGCCATGGCCTGGAAGAAAGGGTGGGCAGCTGATAACTCAGCGCCGCGAGCAGCAACGGGGGAGCGCCTGCCAGCCCCGGACAGAAGGGGCAGAAATCCCCCAAGGCACTGACCGACAGGGAGCCAACTTCACCTGCAAGGTCCGCCGAATCTGCCGCCACGTACATCACGCCGCTGGCAGTGCACACATCGATCAGTTCACCGCTGGCCACCCGGGAAGACAGCACCAGACCCGACAGCCCCGACACCAGCAACTGCAGGCAGAACAACGCAGCAGCCACCACCGCATGCCAGCGGAGGTTCATGCGAAAGAGTGCGCGGCCAGTGAGCATCGGCCGCCATTTTAGGCGTGCTGGATGCTCAATCCAGCGTGCGGCCCTCGCCCGCTTCCTCCACCGTCTGGCCGTCACGGATGTGATAAATCCGCTTGAAGGTGGGAATGATCTTCTCGTCGTGGGTGACCACGATGATGGCCGTCTGGTACTGGCGTGCCATCTGGTTGAGCAGACGCATGACCCCCAGCGCGCGTTGGCTGTCCAGCGGGGCGGTGGGCTCATCGGCCAGGATGACGGGCGGACGGTTGGCCAGCGCACGGGCAATGGACACGCGCTGCTGTTCACCGCCCGAGAGCTGGTTGGGCTCAGCCCGGGCACGGTGCTGCACGTCCAGGGCCGTCAGCAGTTCCAGCGCACGCTCGCGTGCCCTGGCGTTGGGCTGGCCGGCCAGCATGGGCAACAGGGCCACGTTGTCGGTCACGTCCAGAAAGGGGATCAGGTACGGCGCCTGGAAGACGAAGCCGATGCGGTCTCGGCGCAGCGCGCGAAGGTCCCTGACTTTCCAGCCCTCGTCGTAGATGACTTCGTTGCCCAGTGTCATTCGGCCGGCCGTGGGCTCGATGATGGCGCCCAGGCACTTGAGAAGGGTGCTCTTGCCCGAGCCCGAGGGGCCGACCAGGCCGACCACCTCGCCCGGGGCGACCTGCATGTTGACGTGCTTGAGCGCCTCGACCGCGGTGTCGCCGTGGCCATAGACCTTGCGCAGGCCTTCGATCTGGATGCCGCCGGGGCTGGGGGTATTCATGACGTTCAGCTGATGGCGGCGCCCGGATCGACCTTGAGCGCGATGCGGATGGCCAGGGTGCTGGCAAGGGCACAGATGACCAGTGTGGCCGCCAACCCACGCAGCGAATCATCCGGCAGCAACAGCACAAACTTGGGGAAGGCTGGCGCCCAGATGGTGGCGGCGATCTTGCCGACGGCAAACCCGATGAGGCCCAGACCCAGCGCCTGCTGCAGGATCATGCCGGCGATGGTCCGGTCGCGCGTGCCAATGAGCTTGAGCACCGCGATCTCGCGCAGCTTGCCCATCGTCATGGTGTAGATGATGAAAGCCACGATGGCCGCGCTGACGATGGCCAGGATGACCAAGAACATCCCGATCTGCTTGGCCGAATTGGCAATCAGCTTGACGATGAGGATGTCGGTCATCTGGTCGCGCGTGAACACGTTCAGGTGCTTCCAGCGACGGATCGGTTCGGCCACTTGCTCGGCGCTGAAACCCGGCGCCACCTGCACCAGCACCGCATTCACATTGCGGCTGCTGGTCTGCAGACCTTGCACGGCTTCGAGCAGACCGGGGCTACCGGGGCGGTTGAAGGCCGGGTTGGCGGCGGTGCGCGCACGGTCGTTGACGATGGCGTCGTTGTCCTTGAGGAACTGCGCTTCCTGCGCATCCTTGAGCGGGATGAAGACCATCGGATCACCCCCCGAGGACACCATGCGCCGCGTGAGGCCTACCACCGTGTAGTCGTGGCGGCGGATACGGATCGCGTCGCCGATGTTAAACCCGGTCTTGATGTCGACCACGGCCTCGTAGTGGCTGCGCGTGAGGTGGCGCCCAGCCACCAGATAACCCGGCGCACCCGGGCCGCCGGGTTCGGCACCAACCACCATGGCACGCACGTCGTGCCCGTCGCGCTGGACCTGCATGGTCAGGTAGCTGACATTGGCGGCAGCTGCCACACCGGGCATACCGCGCATGCTGCGCACCACGTCGTCCTTGATGCTCGAGGATTCGGCATAGGGGCCCTGGGTGTCCTTCTGCACCACCCACAGGTCGGCCCGGCTGTTGGCCAGCAGGGCGTGAGCGTCGTCCACCATGCCACGGTAGACACCGGCCATGGTCAGCGTCACGCCGATCAGCAGGCCCAGGCCGATGCCGGTGAAGACGTACTTGGCCCAGCCGTGCAGGATGTCGCGGCCGGCCAGACTGATCACTTCGCGCCCCCGGCGGGCAGCAGCGATTCGACCACGCGGATGCGCGCATCCGGCTGCAGGGCAGTCTGGCTGTAGAGCACCACGCGGTCGCCTTCGGCCAATGCGGCACCGTCGGCAGGCGCCACCAGCACCATTCCGCCAAGCCCCTGCGCACCGGTCTTGACCGGCACGAAGGCCAGACCACCGTCCTGCACCCGCCAGATACCGGTGCGTCCCTCGTGCTGCTGCAATGCTGCGTTCGGCAGCAACAGGCCTTCTGCACTGGCCGGCAATGCCAGGGTGATCTCGGCCATCTCACCGACCGACACACCGGCCGGCGGGGCGTCAAAGGCCACCATGGCCAGGCGCTCCTCGGTCACCGCATCAGCCAGTGGTTCCACGCGCTCGACCCGCCCTGCCAGTGCTTGGCCGGGCTGCGAGCGCAGCGTGATGCTCGCCGCCAGGCCCGGTGACAGACCTGCCGAGCGGCCCTGATCCACGCGCAACCGCACCCACAGGGTGCTCGGGTCGATCAGACGCAGCACCGATTGACCGGCGACCACCGTACTTCCGGCTTCGGCGTCGCGGCTGGCCACCACCGCCGCCGCGGGCGCGATCAGGCGCAGGTTGTTGCGCTGAGCCAGCAGCGCCGCGCGCTCGGCCTGCAAGCGGCTGATCTCCTGCCCGGCGGCGGCGGCGTTTGCCTGCGCGGCCTGCCAACCAGCCTCGGCCGAAGCCACTTCCTGCTGGCGCGCTTGCAGCGCGCCGGTGCTGATGAAGTTCTGCCTGGCCAGATCCTGGTTGCGCTGCAGATTGGCCTGCGCCAGCGCGCGACGGGCCTGGGCATCGGCCACCTGGGCCAAGGTCGCGGTACGGGCGCTCTCGGCACGGGCCAGCGAAGCGTCCAGCGCGGTCAAGCGCTGGTCCAGATCCACCGGGTCCATTTCCGCCAGCACCTGGCCGGGCTGTACCACCTGGCCCACGTCCACGGACACGCTGCGAACGCGGCCGGCGACGGTTGGACCGACCAGCCAGTTGCGTCGCGCCTCAACCTGGCCAATGCCAAAGATCTCGGGACTCACACGGCCCCTGGCCACTTCGGTGACCTGCACCTTCACCGGCGCCAGTGGACCGGTGCGCAAAGCGACGAAAGCCAGGATACCCACCAGAAGCAAAGCCAACAGAAAGAGGACACCTCGCCGGATCCAGGAGGACGATGGGCTCACGGAATACGCTCCTTCACCAGGACAGCCGCTGGGAGATTGAACCTGCCGTCAATCGATGACGTCGTCGCCAGCTTGAATGTTCATGCATTGAACATCTTAAAGCATACTCCCGGGAGCACACACAGAAAACATGTCGAACTGCCGTTCATGGACCCGCGTCTGCACATCCATCAGCCCCAGCACCGAATGAAAGAGATGGTCATGGCTGACCGGATTCGAGGCCCTCGCCTGCAGGCAGCGAGGCTCCACACGGGCACGCTGCTGCAGACCCGCAGACAACCACGCCACCATCGGCACCTTGACCTGCTGCTCGGGCGCCACCGCGTACGGCAGGCCATGCAGGTACAGACCATTCTCGCCCAGCGACTCGCCGTGGTCGGACAGATAGATCATGCCGGTGTCGTACTGTCCGGATTGCGCATCCAGCCACGCCAGGGTACGGCCCAGAAAGCGGTCGGTGTAAGCGATGGTGTTGTCGTAGGCATTGCGCACGTGCTCGACGCGGCAGTCCGAGAGCGTCTGGCTGACGCACTCGGGACCAAAGGGCTTGGCATCGGCAGGCGCACGTTTGAAATAGGCCGGCCCATGGCTGCCCATCTGGTGCATCACCAGCACCACCCCGCGTTCACGACGCTTCGGATCCAGAGCCGCCAACCGCTCTTCCAATCCTTCCAGCATGATCTCATCGTGACACTCGCCATCGCGGCACCAGCGTTCATCGGTGAGCTGGCGAGTCGACACCGTGGGTACCCGCGCGCAGACGCCCTTGCAGCCCGACTGGTTGTCCAGCCACAGCACCGCCAGTCCGGCGCGCTGAAGCACGTCCAGCAGGTTTTCGTGCATCGGCTTTCGATTGCCACCCTGCTCCCGGGTCAAAGGGGAGAATATGCACGGCACGGACACCTCGGTGTTGGTGCCGCACGCGCTCACGTCCGGGAAATTGACCAAGCCCTTGTCGCGCTGCCATTGGGCCAGCACCGGGGTGGTCTGTCGGTGGTAACCGTTGAGCCCGAAGTCCTCGGCACGGGCCGTCTCGCCGATCACCAGCACCAGCAAGGGCGGCCGGGCCTGAGCCGCGTAGCTGGCTCCCAGGCGGGCGTCTTCGCCCACCGGTTCGATGGCACGCGCGGAGGTCGGCACACGCTCGGCCGCCAGTGCGCCCACGGCATAGACCGTATTGAGCGGATTGATCATGTAACGCACCGCTTTGTGGTTGCGCATCAGGGAGGCCAGCCCCTGATAGCCCGCCACACCCGAGGCCACCGCCAACGCGAGCCCCAGCGAGACGGCACCGGTGTTGCGCCACCACCGTTGCCACATCCGGCGTGGTCGCAACGGCCGGCGCCAGATCCACCACAGGGCAGGCCCCGCCACCAGCAGCAAGGTCAGGGGGAAGGCGGGGGTGAGCAGGTCTGCGGCTTCCCGGGCATCGGTATTGAGCACATTGGCCATCATCGACGGATCGATCACCACCCCGTAGGTTCGCATGAAGTGCGTGTTGGCGGCCGCCGCCAGTACCAGCACGCTGGCCATCCACCGGTACCCACGCGGCCAGGTGATCAACGACAGCAACGCGAAATTGACCGACGCAACGAGCGCCGCCATCGTCATCCACAGGACCCATGTCCCTGAGCCACCCACCGACAGGACCTTCTGCCACAACGGGACATTGCCCGCGAGCGTCAGCCACAGTGCCAGGACGGCATTGGTCTGCCAGGGGGCGGCACCCAGCGTTGGCAATGGCGTCGCCCCAGCGTCGGCCGGGTTGAGCAGGCCGGGGAAAGGTGCGTGGCACCGTGGGAAGCGCCGAAAAGCAGTCGTGGGCATGGAAGCTGGGCAGGTAGGTGCAGAACGCGTTCACCTGACAGCATGGGAGCCGAACATTAAGCGTGTCTTAGGGCGGCCCCCTGCGGGATCGGCCCTGGCGTCTTAATGAAAAACTAAGCGGTGGCGGCTAAGCTTTGGTGGCAAGGCTTACCAACCATCCACGGAGATACCCCTTGAAGCAACCCACGAATATCCGCCGGACGAGCCAACTCGGTCGGACCTTGCGCACCGCGACAGCCATCCTCGCCACGGCGGCCCTGATGGCCTGCACCGGCGGCGGCAGCGACGATACCGCCAGCACAACGGCCAAGCCGTTTTCGGGTGTGGTCACCCAGTACGGTGACGGCGTGTTGACTATCGATGGGATCGCCGTGGACACCAGCACCTTGGGCTCGGTGCCCGCCGGGCTCTCCGTGGGCACCCGCGTGGAACTGGAGGGCACGCTCGACAACGGGGTGATCCGGGCCACGCGGCTCGAACTGGACGACGACCGCAGCGACGACGTTCCCGATGGCATCCGCAACGAACTCAAGGGCACCATCTCCGCCATGAGCAGCCCCACCAGCTTCTCGGTCAACGGCGTGCCGGTCGACGCCACCGGCGCCACCGCCTTGCCGACAGGACTGAGGGTCGGCAGCCTTGTCGAGGTTTACGGCATTCTGGTCAACGGCGTCATGCAAGCCTCCCGTGTCGGACTGGAGACCAATGATGGCGCCGGCGATGACCGGGACGATGATGGCACCGACGATGACCGAGATGACGACAGCATTGACGACAGAGACGACTGCGATGACGACGTCGATCCGACGTGTCGGGACGACGACTGATCAAGGTCTTGGTTCTCTGATTGACCCCGCTTCGGCGGGGTCTTTTTTTGATTTCTTGGTGCTTCTTCATGGTGGCTTAAGGAGCCAGCGGTGCAATAGGACCTGTAGATGGATGCATTCACGTCTTATCAACCAACAAGGGAATACTCACCATGAAACTCAAGATCGCCACCATCGCCTTCGCCCTGGCCTCCAGCACCGCCGCATTCGCCGGCCCCACCTGCACCGTGCCGCAAGACAAGTGGATGAAGGAAGCCGACTTCAAGGCCATGATGGAAAAGCAGGGCTACCAGATCAAGACCTTCAAGGTCAGCAAAGGCAAGTGCTACGAGATCTACGGCTTCGACAAGGATGGCAAAAAGGTCGAGATCTACTTCGACCCCTCCAACGGCGCTGAGCTCGAGCGCAAGTAAGCCACTGCTGTCCATCTGGCCTTGACCGAAATACAAGCATCATGTCGACCTCGCCCGCCACCTCCATGAATCAACCGGTTTGGGACCGGTTTGTCCGGCTCTTCCACTGGAGCCTGGTCTCCTGCGTGGTGTTGAACCAGTTCGTGCTGGAAGCGGGCGAGACGCCCCATGAATGGGTGGGCTACACCGCCAGCGCACTGGTGTTGGCCCGCATCGTGTGGGGCTTCGTGGGCAGCCGGCATGCCCGCTTCTCGGATTTCTTTCCCTCGCCCGCCCGACTGGCTCGCCACATCCGTGCGCTGGCCCGTGGGGAGCATCCCCAGTACGCCGGCCACAACCCCCTGGGCGCGGTGATGATGCTGGCCCTGATGGGCCTGATTCTGTCGCTGGGCGTGACCGGATGGATGCAGACCACCGACACCTGGTTCGGTGAAGAGTGGCTGATGGAACTCCATGAATGGCTGGCCAACGGACTCCTGCTGGCGGCCGGGCTGCATGCCGCAGCGGCCATTGTCATGGGGCGATTGGAGCGCGTGCACCTGGTGCGCGCCATGATCACCGGCGTCAAACGCAGCTATTGAGCACACATCCATGCGGGTACTGCTGATTGAAGACGATCCGGCGCTGGGTGCGGGTCTGCGCGACTTCTTGACCCTGGATGGCTATCGCGTCGACTGGTGCATCAGCCTTTCACAGGCCAGATCATTGGCCGACGAACCCTATGACGCCTGGCTCGTCGATTGGAACCTGCCCGATGGCTCGGGGGTGCAGTGGTTGTCCGCCCAGCGGCGGGTCGGCCGCAAGACACCCGCATTTGTGCTGACGGCACGCGACCTGGTGGCCGACCGCATCGAGGGCCTGGACAGCGGCGCAGATGACTACCTGGTCAAACCGTTCGCACCCGAAGAGTTGTCGGCCAGGCTTCGCGCTCTGTTCCGCCGAACGGCCTCCACCGAAGAAATCCGGCAATGGGGCGAGGTGAGCCTGAACCTGGCCGCCAAACAAGCCTGGTTACGTGATGTCGAGGTGGAGCTGACGTCTCGGGAGTGGGCCATCCTGGAGGCGCTGGTCCTCAGGAGCGGCCGCGTGATATCGCGCCATGACCTGGAGTCGCTGGTGTTGGGCATGGACGCCATGCTCAGCAGCAACGCGATCGACGTGCACATCTTCAACCTGCGGCAGAAGCTCGGCAAAACACTCATCGAGACCGTCAGAGGCATGGGCTACCGCATTCGCCAAAACGCCCAATGACCTCATCGGAACGGCGATCGCTGCCGTCGATCCTGGTCCGAATCCGCTGGACCCTGGCGGTGGTCGCCATCCTGGGATCCGTGGTGCTGGCGATGGTGATGCGACATGTGTCACAGCACGAAGTCAATGAACTGCTGGACCAGGGTCTGCGGGAGTCTGCCGAGATCCTGCAGGGCACCCTGGCGGCGATGTACCGGGAGGGCAGCACGCCACCGCAGTTGACGACCCACAGCGACTACGAAGAACACCTGATCTGGCAGATCGTGTCGTCGCACACCGGTGCTGTCGTGCACCGCTCACACAAGGCCCCCGAGGCACCGATCGCCACGCCGTCTGGGGCTGCCATGCACGATTCCGTCGACGGGCTCTGGCGTGTGGTTCAGCTGCGCATGACATCCGACGGATCCTGGCTGCTGGTCGGTCAGAGCACACGTGAGCGCGAAGAGGCCCAGAGTGAAGCGGTTCAATACGTCACCGTGGCGGCCTTGTTGCTGGGGGCCGGTGTGACCTTTCTCCTGTCCCTGCTGCTGAGGCGGGAACTTTCACCCCTGCGCGACTTCTCCCGGGAAGTGGCTGCCTTCGATCCGCTGAACCCGACATCAGCCCGCGCCATGACCACGCGGGCCGAACTGCTGCCTCTGGCGGAAGCCCTGACCACCCTGGGCGCCCGTCTGGCGCAACGCATTCGCAGCGAGCAGGCATTCACCGCCCATGCGGCACACGCGATGCGCACGCCCCTGGCCGGTATCGACGTCCAGTTGGCCATGGCGGCAAGGGAGGCACCGGCGCCTCTGAAAGAACGCATCGCCACCGCCAGGCAGGCCGCCACCCGGTTGCATCAGGTCATGAGCGCCCTACTGACCATGTTCCGCAGTGGCGAGCCACCCAGGCAACAATCCGTGAACCTAGCCGACATGATCCTCCCACTCGCGCCTGCGGGCCTGAGCGTCGATGTTCCGGAGTCGTCGATGGTGATCGTCGATCCCGACCTGCTCTCCGCTGTGCTGCTCAACCTGATGGACAACGCCATGCGGCATGGGGCGAGTCGCCTGTCGGTGAAGGCGGGTCAGGAGGGCTCAACCTGGTTCATTGACCTGATCGACGACGGCGAGGGCTGTACGCAGGAGCAACTGATGGCGCAGAGAAACCGCGTGGAACCCGGGCACCACGATCCGATTCGCGGCGGCAACGGGTTGGGCCTGACACTGGCAGACATCGTGATGCGTGCCCACGGGGGCCGGGTGCGGCTGCCGGATGCCGCAAAGGGTTTTCACATCAGGCTCGAATGGCCCATCAATACCACCACCAGCGCACCACCGCCGTCACCCAGACCCCGCCACACAGCAGCAGGCTGAGCAGGACCGCGGCACTGCCCATGTCCTTGGCTCGTCCGGACAGCTCATGCCACTCGGGCCCCACGCGGTCCACGACCGACTCCACCGCCGTGTTGAGCAGCTCGGTGATCATCACCAGCACCACGGTGCCGATCAGGGCCACCGCTTCCAGCCATTGCCGGGCAATGACCAGCGCCAGCGGAATCAGCACCAGCGACAGCAGCAGCTCCTGACGAAAGGCTGGCTCGTGCCATCCCGCACGCAGGCCCTTGAGAGAGTATCCTGCGGCGTACCAGACGCGCTGCAGACCATGCCGCTTCTTGATGGGGGAAGTGTTCATTTCTGTGAATCTGATGTCGGCCAGACCAGCGCAAAACGGGTGGTCATGGGCGTCAGGGCATCGCCGGTTTCCAGGCGTGCGCCCATCTGTTCAGCCATGCGTTCAACCAGGCGCAAGCCCAGCCCCAGGCCATCCGAGGTCGGCACACCAAAGGCCCCTGCGCGGCCCCCGTCGTCACTGACAGACACGCCCCGGGACGAAGGGCCGGACCAGACATCCACCTGGATCTGCGTGCCGGCGGGTGTGTGGCGGATCGCGTTGTCTACCAGGTTTCGCAAGGCCAGCTCCGCCAGCATGGCTGGCACCTGCACTTTCACCGCCGCATCGGGCCGAAGCAGGGCCAGTTCATGATCCTGTTCATACGCGCGGGGTACGTGGTCTTCGACCACCGAAGCCGCCAGGGCGCCCAGGTCCACCGCCGTCGAGGACTGCGCCAGCGCATCCCGCTGCACACGCGCCAGGTCCAGCAGCTGCTGCAGGATCCGTCCCGACCGCAAGGCATCTTTTTCCAGCCGCTCCAGAGACTCCGGCGTCGGTGCCTGGCGAGCAGCCGCCGCTCCCAGGGCCAGCGAAGCCAGTGGTGTGCGCAGCTCGTGCGCCACGTCGGAGGCAAAGGCCCGTTCCCGGCGCGCCTGCTCCTGCAACGAATCGACCAGGTGGTTGATGGCCTCGACCGAACTGGCGAACTCCCGAAACCGGTGATCGGACTGCAGGCGCTGACCGGCCGTTGTATCCAGCGCGGCCACATCGGCCGACAGGCGCGACAGCGGCTGCAAGCCCCGCCGGATCGCCAGCCAGAGCACCAGCATCACCAGCGGCAGCACCAGCAGCACGGGCAACACCACGTGTTCGGCCAGATCGGCACCCAGGTCGTAACGCTCGTCCATGTCCACCAGCACCGCGGCGCGGTTGCCCTGGTCATCGGCCGCGGCATACATGCGCCACTCGCGCGGCTGCCCCCCTTGACCTTGACTCACCCGCACAGTCCGCAAGCCCGGGGACGGAGGAGTGGTAAGCCCCAGCAAAGGGGCCATGGCATGGGTGTCCTCCACCAGCCGATCGCCCGCCCAGCGCAGCACGATGAGCTCCAGGGCATACTCCCGGCGGTGGGTGGCCTGGTTCTCCTTCGTGTCCAGAGAAGCCTGGTCATGGGGCTTCAGCAACAGCCGCGCCACCGACACCAGCTTGCCGTCGGTGATCTCCCGGGCCTCATGGTGGCCGCTGTTCCATGCCGCCAACGCCAGCGTCAGCCACACCATCACCAGCGCACCCGCCGCCCACCCCCACAGGTGGCGCTGCAACGAAGGGCGGGTGCTCATGCGGGCTCCTCGGGGATGAAGTAACCCACGCCCCGCACGGTCTTGATCAGGCCGTCGCCCAGCTTGCGCCGCAGGTGATGGACGTGCACCTCAATCGCGTTGCTCTCCAGCGCATCGCCAAAGCCATACAGCGCCGACTCCAGACGCGACTTCGACATCACGCGTGGGCGGTCCTGCATCAAGGCCATCAGCAGGGCAAATTCCTTCACCCCCAGGGCCACGACTTCGCCATCCAGCCACACCTGTCGGGCGGCCGGGTCGATGCGCAGGCGACCATACTCGATCTCGGGCCGGCTGCGCCCCGACGCCCGGCGGGTCATCGCCCGCAGCCGTGCCAGCATTTCGTTGGCATCGAAGGGTTTGACGATGTAGTCATCGGCGCCGCTGTCCAGCCCCTGGATGCGGTCACTCACGCCATCGCGCGCGGTCATGATCAGCACCGGCATGTCCGACCGGCTCCCGGTGACGGCTGCGGCTGGCGTCGCGGTTTGCCGGCGCAGGCGCGTGAGCAGGTCCAGGCCATCCCCGTCGGGCAAGCCCAGGTCCAGCAACATGACATCGAACGGCTCGACGTTGAGCGCCGTCCAGGCCGAGGACAGGGTGCCGCACAGGTCGGCGGCATGACCGGCCGCGCGCAGTGCCGTCACGATGCCCTCACCAATGCCCGGATCGTCTTCCACCACCAGCACACGCATGCCCGCATCCTTTCCGATTTCAGCCGGGCATTGTTGCACCGGTGCCTTAACCCGGCCTTAGCGCAGGTCAGGAAGCGGCAGGAGGTTCCCCGCGCTCGCGCACATAGGCACGGTACCAGTCCACGAAGCGCTGCACGCCTTCGCGAATCGGGGTGGCCGGCGAGAAACCGGTCAGCTCCCCCAGTCGGGTGACGTCGGCCCAGGTGTCAGGCACATCGCCCGGCTGCATCGGCAACAGGCGCTTGTCGGCCACCTTGCCCAGCGCCTGCTCCAGGCAGGCAATGAAATCCATCAGCATCACCGGGCTGCTGTTGCCGACATTCAGGATGCGCTGCGGCGGGGCCGCACCTTCGCGCTGCGGTGGCCGGTGCATGACCCGCACAATCGCTTCGACCACATCCCCCACGTAGGTGAAGTCGCGGCGCATCTGCCCGTGGTTGTAGACATCGATGGGCGCGCGCTCCTCGATGGCCCGCACGAAGCGGAAGATCGCCATGTCAGGACGCCCCCAGGGGCCGTAGACCGTGAACAGCCGCAGCCCCGTCGCCGGCAGGTCGTACAGGTGGCTGTAGCTATAGGCCATCACCTCGTTGGCCTTCTTGCTGGCCGCGTAGAGCGAGACAGGCCGGTCGGTCACCTTGTCTTCCGACAGGGGCATGGTGTTGCCGGCACCATAGACCGAACTGGACGATGCGTAGACCAGGTGCCCCACCCGGGCATGGCGGCAGCCCTCCAGCACGTTCATCATGCCGGCCAGGTTGCTGTCCAGATACGCCAACGGGTTCTCCACCGAGTAGCGCACGCCGGCCTGCGCGGCCAGGTGCAGCACCGCATCGAACGGCTCGCGGGCAAACAGCTCGGCGGTCGCCACCCGGTCGGCCAGATCCAGGCGCTCGAAGCGAAAGCCCTCCCGGGCACTCAGTCGCGCCAGACGATCGGCCTTCAGGCGCGGGTCGTAATAGGGAGTCAGGCTGTCCACCCCCAGCACCTGAACGCCGTCGTCCAGCAGGCGCTCGCAGAGGTGATAGCCGATGAAGCCGGCGGCGCCGGTCACCAGGACCCGGCGCGGCTGCAAAAGATCTGCACTCATTCAAGAATGTCCATGCGCTGGGGCGCCCAGCGGTAGCGGCGCACACGTTCCGGCGCCTCGCAGGTCGGCTTCATCGCCGACGCATCCAGCAGCACCCAGTCGCGCCGGTGTTCGGTTCCCAGCACCTGCGCACGTGCGATGTCGAAACAGGTCAGCGCCAGGCTGTCTGGCAGGAGGAGCACGCGCTGTGGATTCTCGCGCATCCACTGCCAGGCGTTGCGCTCCTGCTCCTCAGCCGGGTCCAGATAACTGAAGTGCACCAGCGGCCGCTGCGAGAAGAGCAGGAACTGCTCCTTGAACTTCAGCAGACCCACCTCGTGGCTGTGATCCAGACGCTGCTCCAGCTGGGCCATCATGGCCTTAGGCGTGCGGTGCGGATCCATCACCGGCCACACCCACCAGGCCACGAACAGCCAGCAGGCCAGAGCGGCAATGGACAGTTGCTCCAATACCTGCCGTCGCCACGTCAGCACCGTGACGCCCAGCACCGCCACACCCAGCGTCAAGACCGGCAACCCCAGCGCTGCCAGCTCGTCGGCGTAGTCGTCCACCCGAGGGCCCAACAGCTCCGGTCGCCACCAGGCGGTCGCACCCAGCGCCACAATGGCCAGACCGACCAGCACCAGGGCCACGCGCAGTGCGCCGGTTGACCAGCGTGTGCCACCCTCGGCCTGCGCCCGACGCCACACCACAGCCGCCACCAGGGACAGCATGGGCAGGGCAGGCAGGATGTAGACCTCTCGCTTGCCCCGGCTGAGCGAGAAGAACACGATCACCAGCACCACCCACACGAACAGGACGCGGACCCGGGCGTCGTCACGCAGGACGCGCACCAGACGCCCGACCTGGGTCAGCAGCAACAGGGCCAACGGGAACCAGATGGTCGGTATCGCCGCGGTCAGGAAGTAGTGCCAGGGCTTGATGTGGCCCCAGGGGTTGGCATAGCGCTTGGCGGTCTGCTGCAGCAGAATGTTGTCCCGGTACGCCCGCAGGTCCTCGCTGCCGGACGCTGCCACCTGCCAGAGCATCGGCCCCAGCCACAGCGCCAGCGTGCCCAGAAGCACCACCAGACCCAGCCAGCTGCGCCAGCCCCACAGGCGGCCATCGCCAGGCCCCTTGGCCGCAGCGCCCCACAGCGCCAGGGGAATCAGCATCAGCACCGGCAGGAAGCCCACCCCCTTGGTCATGATGCCCAGCGCCATCGCCGCAAAGGCCGTCAGGTACCAGCCCCACGCCGGGCCGGTCATGAAGTGGCGCAGCAGCCCGTAGCAACCCAGCGTGATCCAGAAGCACACCAGCGCGTCGATCTGTGCCGTCTTGGCCTGCAACAGGAACTGCGGCGTGAACACCAGCACCAGCAGCGCGGTGCGGGCCACATCGCTGCCCCACAGGCGCCGGCCGATGTCATGCACCAGCCACAGCGTGCCCAGCCCCGCCAGGGCACTGGGCAACAGGAAGGCCACCTTCAGATGGCCCGTCAGCAGGTAGAACACCGCCACCAGCCAAACGAACACGGGAGGCTTGTCCGGATAGGGTTCGCCGCCGCGCATCGGGAACAGCCATTGCCCCGACTCGACCATCTCGCGCGCGATCTGAGCAAAACGCGGCTCGTCGGCGGGCCAGGGGGCGCGCAGTCCGATGCCGGACGCCAGCACCACCGCCACGGCGATCAGGATCACCAGCACACCCAGCTCGCGCGGACTGGTGTGGGATTGGGTAGAGGTTGTCATGCGCTCTGACGCTCCTGCAGCACCTGGGCCAGGCGCTGCTTGAAGCCATGGTGATACAGGTAGAGGGCCAGGGCGGTGGAGCCCACCAGCAGACCCAGACTCATCCAGATCTTGGAACCGTCCTGCAAGGCCACACCGCGGCCGGCGTAACTGAACAGCAGCGATTGTGGAAGATAACCGGGCAGGCTGCCCAGCAGCACCGAACGGCGGCTCAGGCCCGCCAGGGCGGCGGCGATGTTGGTGACCAGGTTGCTGCCCACCGGCATCAGGCGAACAATGCAGATCCACTTCCAGGTGTCACCACCCAGCACCCGGCGCACCACTTCGATGCGCGCACCGTGGCGCTGGCGCAGCCAGTCCATGCCCGCATGCTTGATCACGCTCATGGTCAGCAGCGCGCCCAGTCCGGTCAGCAGGGTGCTGACGATGCCCCCCCACCACCCGCCCAGCAGGTAGCCGCAACTGAAGGCCAGCACCTGGCGCGGTCCACCTACAGCGGTGAACACGATGGCCCCCAGGCAGAACAGCGGCCAGGCCAGCGCCCAGTGCTGCTGGAACAGGTCGCGCAGCAGGTCCTCTTCGGTGTAGGAACCCCACCAGCCATAGTGGAACGACACGAACGCCAGCGTCAGGACCGCCGTCAACACCAGCGGCTTGACCAGCATCCCCAGGTCGGACTTCATCCGCGGGCCGCCCCGTCCAGGACTTCGCGCGCCGCCAGTCGCGGCAGCTTGCTGCGACGGGTCAGCCAGCGCACGCCGAACATGTCGACGATACCCACCCAGACCCGGTTCCAGGCGGTGTACTTGGACACCCCCGCCTGGCGGTGACGGTGGTTGACCGCCACCACGCTGATGCGGCCACCCAACCGACGCACCAAGGCGGGAATGTAGCGGTGCATGTGATCGAAGTACGGCAGCATCAGCCAGGTACGGCGCGGGATCAGCTTGAGGCCACAACCGGTGTCGGGCACACCGTCATCCAGGATGCGGCGGCGCACCGCATTGGCGATCTTCGACTGGATCTTCTTCCACTCGGTATCACGCCGGTTCTTGCGGAACCCGGCGATGCAGAAATCGGGGCCCTGGGCCGCCATCTTCTGCGCCTCCACCAATAAGGCCGGGATGTCGGCCGGGTCGTTCTGTCCGTCGCCATCGATGGTGACCAGATAGCGGGCCCGTGCATGCCGCGCCGCTGTCGACAGCGCGGTGCTCTGGCCGCAGCTGCGCTCGTGCCGCAGCAACTGCGCGCTGGCGCCCAGTTCACGGCAGCGCGCAAGGAACACCTCGCCGGTACCGTCACTGCTGCCATCGTCCACCAGCACGATCTCGTAGCTGCACACGGGCTGCAGCGCCGCCACGATCTCGGTCACCAGCGAACCGATGTTCCCCGACTCGTCCTTGGCGGGAATCAGGACGGAAACCTGCAGGTCCGGAGACTGGTCCAGGACATCGGGAAAGGGAGCGGATGGGGTCATGAGAAA
>JAJPEW010000327.1 GCA_021166755.1 Hydrogenophaga sp.
GCTGGAGGACACCACCACATGCCGCACGCCTTGCGCCACGCAGGCGGTGAGCACGTTGCGGGTGCCGTTGACGTCGACGTCGTACTCGAAGGCGCGGTTGGAGTCGCGCCCCGGGGTGACGATGGAGGCCAGGTGCACCACGGTGTCGATGGCGTGTTCCTGCAGGGTGCTGGCCAGGGCCGGGTCACGCACGTCCTGCACGCGGTAGGTGACGCCGGGTTGCTGGCGTTCGGCAGGTACCTCGCGCACGTCCAGCGCGACAATGGCTTCAGTATCTGGCCGGCGGGCCAGCGCGGCCACCAGGCCACGGCCCAGAAAGCCGTCGGCCCCGGTGATGAGGATGCGGCGCGCGCGTGGGGTGGATGGCGTGGGGGATATGTGGTTCATGCTTGTATGACCCGCTCTGGCTGGGCGCCTTTGGGCTGGCGGCGGCCCCACCATTCGGCCAGTGCCAGGCCGGCGATGATGTCCCAGAAGCCCCAGACGCCGGCCACCACGGCCATGCCGCCCAGGCCCCCGAAAAAGCTGAAGATGAGCACCAGGCCCAGGCCGGCATTGCGGATGCCGACCTCGATGCTGACGGCGCGGCGGTCATAGTCTTGCAAGCCGGTGGCGCGGGCGCAGACGTAGCCGGTGCCGAAGGCCAGGGCGTCGTGGATGACCACGGCCAGCAGCACCAGGCCCACATAGTCCAGGAAGAAGCGCCAGTTGCCGGCGATGGCGCCGATGATGAAACCGATGAGGGCCACGAAGCTGAAGATGCTGACGCCGCGCTTGACGCGGGCGGTGAAGGCCGGGAAACGGTGCGCGCACCACAGGCCCAGCACAAAGGGCAGACCGATGATGGCGACGATGTGGCCCACCATCTCCAGCGGGTCCAGCGCAATGGTCTTGAGCAGGACCGAGGCCTCGGGGTGGAGGCTGCCCCAGAACGCGAAGTTCAGCGGCATGACGACGATGGCAATCGCATTGGAAATGGCCGTCATGGACACCGACAGCGCCACGTTGCCCTTGGCCCGGAAGGTGAGGATGTTGGACACGTTGCCCGGCGGGCAGCAGGCCACCAGGATCATGCCCAGCGCGATGCTGGGGCCCACCTCCAGCACGCGGGTGAGCACGTAGGTGACCGCCGGCAGCACGATGAACTGCGCCGCAATGCCCACGGAGATGGCCCACGGCATGCGCAGCACGCGCCGGAAATCGTCGACCCGGGTGTCCAGTGCGATGCCGAACATCAGAAAGCCCAGCACCACGTTGAGCAGCGCCAGCGAGGCGGGGTTGAAGTTCAGCTGGATCTCGTCCACAGGCAGCATGAGGGTCTCCCGGTGGGATCAGGCCAGCGCGGCCGCTGCGTTGCGCACGGCGGCGCGGTAGGTGTCCTTGTGGACGTAGTACGCCATGCGTTCGAGCTTGAGGTACTTGAAGCCGCCGGACATATCCGGCGGCGGCCCCTGGATGGCGGCCTCGAAGCGCTGCGCGGCGGGTGTGGCGCCATCCAGCCCCTTGAAGAAACGGGCCACCAGCTCGGCCTGTTCGTAGCGGCCCTGCCAGCCGATGCCGCTGGCCTCGATCATGCCCAGCACGGCCAGGCGCTTCCAGCGCGGGGCAAAGATGTTCAGGTGCAACTGCGGCGCCATGCCCTGCCAGTTGAGGTGGGCCTGGTCGATGAAGGGGTAGTGCAGCTTGTAGCCGGTGGCCGCCAGCACCATGTCGTAGTCCTGCTGCGTGCCGTCCTTGAAGTGCACGGTGTGGCCGTCCAGGCGGGCGATGTCGGGCCGCACGCGGATATCGCCATGGCCCAGGTGGTGCAGGATGAGCGAGTTGACCACCGGGTGCGACTCGTACATCTTGTACTCGGGCTTGGGGAAACCGAAGCGCGTGGGGTCACCCGTGAACCACTTGAGCACGATGCTGTCGACCTTCTGCTTGAGCCAGGGCGGCAGCGGCTTCTTGCCGCCCAGCGTGTCGGCCGGTTTGCCGAAGACGTACTTGGGCACGAAGTAGTAGCCCCGGCGCACCGAGATGTCGACGCTGGCGGCGTAGTGCACCGCATCGACCGCGATGTCGCAGCCCGAGTTGCCGGCGCCGACGATGAGCACGCGCTGGCCCTTGAACTGCTCGGCATGCTTGTACGCCGAGGTGTGCAGCAACTGCCCGTCGAACCGGCCTTCAAACGCGGGCATGTTGGGCTCGGACAGCGTGCCGTTGGCGATGACCACACCCTTGTAGACGGCGCTGTCCTGGCTGCCATCGGGGTTCTGCACGGTCACGCGCCAGGGCGATTCGGGCGTGTCGTTGACCGGCTCCACGCGCAGCACGCGGGTGTTGAAGCGAAAGTGCCGGCGCAGGTCGAAGTGGTCGGCAAAGTCGCTGAAGTAGCGGCACAGCTCGCGGTGGCTGGGGTAGTCGGCCGTGCCCTCGGGCATGGGGAATTCGGTGAACTCGGTGGTGCGCTTGCTGGAGATCAGGTGCGCCGATTCGTAGACCGTGGAGCGCGGGTTGGCGATGTTC
>JAJPEW010000067.1 GCA_021166755.1 Hydrogenophaga sp.
GCGGCTGCTCCAGCGCAGCACCCGCCGCCTGTCCCTCACCGAGGCCGGTCACAACTACCTCAGCCGGGTGCGCAACATCCTGCAGGACATCGACGAGGCCCACGCCGTCACCAGCGCCCATTCCACCGAACTGGCGGGCACATTGCGCCTGCATGCGCCGCCGGTGCTGGCCACCTATGTGCTGGCGCCGCTGCTGGCCTCCTTCCGCCAGCAGTACCCGCGCATCGCGATCGACATCGATGTGGAGACCACCGCCGAGCCGCCGATCGAGGACCACGACATCACGTTGCTGGGTGCCGACGCCGGCTTCGATGCCGACATCGTCGCGCGCAAGGTCATCGAGTCCGAGGCCATCCTGGTCGCTTCTCCGGCCTATGTGCGCCGCCGGGGCGAACCGCTCAAGCCCGAAGACCTGGCGCATCACGACTGCCTGAGGCTCAAGGGACCGCTCGGCTCGCCACGCGTCTGGCGCCTGTGGTGCGCCAAGCGTCCCGAGGAGCATGTGGATGTGTCGATCGAGGCGGGCCTGCGGGCCAACCACACCGACACCCTGTTGCGGGCCTGCCTGGACGGCGCCGGCATCACCTCGGTGTCCGTCGACCTAGTGGCCCCCTACCTCAGCGCGGGCACCCTGGTGCGCGTGCTTTCACCCTGGATCACCGGTCGGCTGACCATGTACGCGGCCCTGCCCAGCCGCAAATTCATTCCCCAGCGCACGCGCGCCTTCCTCGACTTCCTGGTCGAGCAGACACGCGAGCAGAGCGCCCGGGCCGTCGAGGCCTGCATGGCGGTCCACCGGGACTGAGATCGGCCAGCCCTTTTCACGCGGAGATCGCATGTTTTTCAGACAACTGGGCCTGATCCTGCTGACCGTGCTGATGCTGGCGGGTTGAGGCACCACCGTCGTCAACCCGGTCACGGGCCAGACCGAGCGCACGGTGATGGACGAGCCAATGGAAATCGCCGAGGGCAAGAAGGCCCATGCCGAGGTCCTTAAATCCTATGGCGCCTATCCGGATGCCAAGCTGCAGGCCTATGTGAACGAGGTGGGCCAGAAGCTGGCGCGCAATTCGCACCGCGCCAACCTGCCCTGGACCTTCACCGTGCTGGACAGTCCGGAGGTCAATGCCTTTGCCTTGCCCGGTGGCTACGTTTACATCACCCGCGGCATTCTGGCCTATATGGAGAGCGAGGCCGACATGGCCGGGGTGATCGGACACGAGATCGGCCACGTCACCGCCCGACATGGTGCCCAGCGCGCCACCCGCCAGCAGGCCGCCGGCATTGGCGTGCTGGCCGCCACCGTGCTCGGCGCCATTCTGGAAGGCGCGGCGGGGCTGGAGGGCAGTACCGAGCTCTTCGGCCAGGTGGCGCAAGGCGTGGCCGCCGGCTATGTGGCCCGCTACAGCCGCGAGCAGGAACTGCAGGCCGACGCCCTGGGTGCCGAGTACCTGGCCCGCAACCGCTACGACCCTGGCAACATGGTCGACGTGATCGGTGTGCTGTACTCGCAGGAGCGCTACGCCGCCGATCAGGCCCGTGCCCGCGGCGAAACCCCTTCTGAGGGCGGTGGCTGGCTGTCGTCCCACCCGAGCAACGAGCAGCGCCTGCGCGACATCCGCCAGCACGCGGCGGCCCATGCGGGTCAGTACGGGGACGACGGGCGGGACCGGTTCCTCCGGATGATCGAGGGCATGCGCTTTGGCGAAAGTCCGTCCCAAGGTCTGACCCGCGGCCAGCATTTCTACCACCCGGACCTGGGTGTGGCCATCACCGCGCCTGCGGGCTGGCGCATCGTCAACGCCGACGACAGCGTCACCATGATGGCGCCCGACCGCGGGGCCGCCCTGCGCCTGATGGGGGTGCCGCCGGAGCTCGGTCGCAGCCACGACGAGATCATCCGCCAGCTGCTCAAGACGCCACAGGGTCGCATCACCCGCGGCCAGATCAACGGGCTGCCCGCCACCCATTTCGAAGGACAGGTCGCCGGCCGGGATGGGCGTGCGCAGCGGCTGGATTTCACCCTCGTCACCGGCCCGCGCCAGGCCCAGTATCTGATGCTGTACCTGGCGGCCGATGCCGGTGCCCTGCAGCGTCACTTCGCCCAGCTGGTCGCGACCGAGAAGACCTTTCGTGCCCTGACCGACGAGGATCGCCAGGCCGCGCGCCCCTGGATGGTCCGGGTGGTGCCCATGCCCCGAGGCGGTTTTGCCGAGCTGCAGCGCCAGGCCGTGGTGTCGCAGGCCCAGTTGCGCCTGCTCAATGGGGTCTATGCCGGCGGCCGCGATCCGGACCCTGGGCGCCCGGTCAAGACCGTGGTGGCGCGATAGGCCGCGTCAAGGCGCACGGGGCGCAGGGCACTATCATCCGGGCATGCTGATCGAAACGCTCGGTGCCGCCCGCGACATGGGACGGCTCAACGCCATCCTGGGTGTGCTCATCCGCCACGGCTTTGGCGACAGCGTGCGTCGCCTGGGCATGACCGATGCGCTCGATCGTGCGGGCCATGCCCTGCGCTGGGACCATGCGGCCGATCTGGCGCGGCTGGAGCCGCCGGTGCAGCTGCGTCTGGCGCTGGAGGAACTCGGCCCCACGTTTGTGAAACTCGGTCAGATCCTCGCGGGCCGCGCCGACCTGTTCGGCCCCGACTACATCGCCGAGTTCGAGAAGCTGCACAGCAGCGTGCCGCCGGTGCCCATCGACCAGTTGCGCCCCCAGCTGCGCGAGGACCTCGGCGGTGAGCCCGAAGAGGTGTTTGCCTGGTTCGATCCCGAGCCGCTGGCCGCGGCGTCCATCGCGCAGGTGCACCGCGCGCGCCTGAAGGACGGTGCCGAGGTGGTGGTCAAGATCCGGCGCCCCGGCATCATCGACACCATCGAGGCCGATCTGCGCCTGCTGGGCCGCATCGCGGCGGTGGCCGAGGCCGAGATGCCCAACCTGCGGCCCTACCGTCCGCGCCAGCTGGTGCGCGAGCTGGCCCGCTCGCTGCGCCGAGAGCTCGATCTGGCCAACGAGTGCCGCAATGCCGAGCGCATCGCCGCCAACCTGCAGACGCTGCCTTTCATCGTGGTGCCGCGCGTGCACTGGGCGCACACCACCGAGCGGGTCAACGTGCAGGATTTCGTCGGCGGCATTCCAGGCCATGAGCTGGCCCGTCTGGACGCTGAAGGACTGGACCGCAAGGTGCTGGCTCAGCACGGGTCGCGCGCCGTGCTCAAGATGATCATCGAGGACGGCCTGTTCCACGCCGATCCGCACCCGGGCAATGTGTTCTACCTGGCCGGCAACCGCATCGCCTTCATCGACTTCGGCATGGTCGGCCGCCTCTCGGCGCGCCGCCGCGAGGAGCTGCTGCAGCTGCTGATGGGCCTGGTCGAGCGCGACCCGCGCACCGTGGCCGACGTGCTGCTGGACTGGGCCGGCGACGCGCACACCGCCAACCTGTCCTCGCTGGAAACCGAGATCGAGACCTTCGTCGACCAGTACCACGGCGCGCCGCTGGCCGAGCTCAACCTGGGCCAGATGCTGGGCGACGTGACGGGCATCCTGCGCGGCCACCAGCTGGGCCTGCCGTCCGACCTGGCGCTGCTGATCAAGGCCTTCATCACGCTCGAAGGCATGGGTCGCGGGCTGGACCCGGACTTCCACATGACCAGCGAGGCG
>JAJPEW010000065.1 GCA_021166755.1 Hydrogenophaga sp.
CTGCAGGCGCAGCATGTGGCCCACCACCTGGCCATTGGCGGTGCTGACACCCACCCGCTGGCCCTTGTCGAATGCCAGGTTGATGCGCTTGGCGTCTGCCTCGCTCAGGATCACATTGGTGGCGCCGGTGTCCACCATGAACTGGACGGTCTTGCCGTTGATGAGCCCGCTGGACATGAAGTGGCCCTGCCCGTCGGCCGTCAGTACGATCCGCTGACCGGCGCCATCACCGGAGGGACCGCTGCTGCCCACGCTCACAGGCGCTTCGCCCACCCGCAGCAGCCGTTTCTGCCCACTGACCTCCACCGTGGCCGACTCCCCCTGGACCGACACCAAACGCACTCCCTGGTGCGACTGCCCGGCAGACAAAAACCGGGGCGCCGCCCCATCGATCACCACCAGCGCCTTGCCACCAGCCACTCCCGACAGCGCCACCGACTGCGCCCAGGCAGACGCGTACGTGGCACTCAAAAGAATGAGCGCGAGGGGAGTCCAGCGCATGGAGCGTGAGCCAGGGCGCCGCGGAACCGGCTCGGCCGGGCCGCTGGCGCCGTCCCCCATCCCAGCGCTGAAAGCGCGCCAGAGAGGGGGGAAGCGGCGAAGCCGCGCAGGGGGGAGTCCCACTCAATCCCTGAAGTTGTCGAAGGACAGTGGCAGGTCCTTCATCTCGCCGCGGATCAGGGCGATCGCGGCCTGCAGGTCGTCCCTCTTGGCGCCGGTCACCCGCACCGAATCACCCTGGATGGCGGCCTGAACCTTCATCTTGCTGGCCTTGATGGCCTGCTGGATCTTCTTGGCGTCTTCGCTGCTGACACCGTTCTTGACCTTGACGACCTGCTTGACCTTGTCGCCGCCGATCTTCTCGACCTTGCCGACGTCCAGAAAGCGCACGTCCACGCTGCGCTTGGTCAGCTTGTTGCGCAGGATGTCTTCCACCTGCTGCAGCTGAAAATCGGCATCGCCGAACAGGGTGATCTCCTTGTCCTTGAGCTCGATGCCGGCGCTGGTGCCTTTGAAGTCGAAGCGTGTGCCGATTTCCTTGGCGGTGTTTTCCACCGCGTTCTTCACTTCCACGAAGTCGGCTTCCAGTTTGGTGTCAAAAGAGGGCATGGCTGGGTGTCAGGCAAAACGTGAATGAGACAATCCGGGCATGTTAGTCGAGAAACAGGTCTCCCTCCAGCCCTATAACAGCTTCGGCATCGCCGCACGGGCCGAGCAACTGGCGCGCATCGGTCACCCGTCCGATCTGCTGGGGCTGATGGCGCAGCCCGAGTGGGGCACGTCTCCCCACTTTGTGCTCGGTGGCGGCAGCAATCTGGTGATCACGGGGGATGTGCCGGGCTTGGTGCTCAAGGTCGAAATTCCCGGCCGCTGTCTGGTCGAGGAAACGGCCAGGGGCTGGCTGGTCGAGGCGGGCGCCGGCGAGAACTGGCACGACTTCGTTGCCTGGACGCTGGCGCAAGGCTGGCCCGGGCTGGAAAACATGGCCCTGATCCCCGGCACGGTCGGCGCGGCGCCGGTGCAGAACATCGGCGCCTACGGGGTGGAACTGCAAGACCGCTTCCATTCGCTGGACGCCATCGATCTGGTCACCGGCCGCTCGCTGACCCTGGATGCCGCCCAGTGCGGCTTCGGTTACCGCGATTCCGTCTTCAAGCATGCGCCGTCCGACGAGCGCAGCATGGGACTGGCCGGCCGGGCACTCATCACCCGCGTGCGCTTCTGGCTGCCCAAGCCCTGGAAGCCGGTGCTGGGCTACCTGGATCTGGAACGCAAGATGGAGGAAACCGGCATCCACCAACCCGGCGCGCAACAGATCTTCGACTGGGTCGTGGCGATCCGCCGGGCCAAACTGCCCGATCCGGCGGTCATCGGCAACGCGGGCAGCTTTTTCAAGAACCCCACCGTCACGCCCGAGCAGTGCGCCGACATCATCGCCCGTGACCCCAAGGTGGTTCACTACCCCATGCCCGACGGCAGCATCAAGCTGGCCGCCGGCTGGCTGATCGACGCCTGTGGCTGGAAGGGCAAGACCCTGGGGCATGCCGGCGTGTACGAGAAGCAGGCGCTGGTGCTGGTCAACCGGGGCACGCCCGAACGGCCGTGCACCGGTGGCGAGGTCATGACCCTGGCCAAGGCCATCCAGACCAGTGTGTACGAGCGCTTTGGCATCCGGCTGGAGCCGGAGCCCGTGGTCATCTGACGTTGTCGGTCCTTTGCGTACCCAAGGTGGAGCCAGGGTGGGGCGCTGCAAAGCGAAGTAAAGGAGGAGGCGGCCGCAGGCCGCCGGGGGACATGAGCGGCGCAGTGCCGCGCCCTGGCACCGCCCGCTCCACGAAGTCAGATCACTTGCTGCCTTCGAGCTTGAAGATCTCCGGTCCCTGGCCGACCGACAGCAGGCCGGTGTGGGCATAGATGCCCAGCTTGCCGCGCGTGTCGGTGATGTCCAGGTTGCGCATGGTCAGCTGACCGATGCGGTCCAGCGGGCTGAACGGCGCGTCTTCCACCTTCTCCATCGACAGGCGCTCGGGCGCGTAGGTCAGGTTCGGGCTCTCGGTGTTGAGGATGCTGTAGTCGTTGCCGCGGCGCAGTTCCAGCGTCACTTCACCGGTCACGGCGCGGGCCACCCAGCGCTGGGCGGTTTCGCGCAGCATGATGGCCTGCGGATCGAACCAGCGGCCCTGGTACAGCAGGCGGCCGAGCTTGAGGCCGTTGATGCGGTACTGCTCGATGGTGTCCTCGTTGTGGATGCCGGTGACCAGGCGCTCGTAGGCGATGTGCAGCAGCGCCATGCCGGGGGCTTCGTAGATACCGCGGCTCTTGGCTTCGATGATGCGGTTCTCGATCTGGTCGCTCATGCCCAGGCCGTGGCGGCCGCCGATTTCGTTGGCCTTGAGGAACATGTCCACCGGCGAATCAAACGTCTGGCCGTTGATGGCGACGGGCTGGCCTTCCTCGAAGCGGATGGTGACCTCCTCGGCCTTCACGTCCACTTCGGGCTTCCAGAACGCCGTGCCCATGATGGGGTTGACGATGCGGATGCCGCTGTCCAGGTGCTCCAGGTCCTTGGCCTCATGGGTGGCGCCCAGCATGTTGCTGTCGGTGCTGTAGGCCTTCTCGACCGACATCTTGTAGTCGAAGCCGTTGGCAATCAGGAACTCGCTCATTTCCTTGCGGCCGCCCAGCTCGTCGATGAAGCTCTGGTCCAGCCAGGGCTTGTAGATCTTCAGGCTGGGGTTGGTCAGCAGGCCGTAGCGGTAGAAGCGCTCGATGTCGTTGCCTTTGAAGGTGCTCCCGTCGCCCCAGATGTGGACGTCGTCTTCCTTCATGGCGGCCACCAGCATGGTGCCGGTGACGGCGCGGCCCAGCGGGGTGGTGTTGAAGTAGGTGATGCCGCCGGTGCTGATGTGGAAGGCATTGCACTGGATGGCGGCAATGCCTTCGTGTGCCAGCTGCAGGCGGCAGTCCACCAGGCGGGCCTTCTCGGCGCCGTAGGCCATGGCCTTGCGCGGGATCTCTTCGTAGTCGCTCTCGTCGGGCTGGCCGAGGTTGGCGGTGTAGGCGTAGGGCAGGGCGCCCTTCTTCTTCATCCACAGCAGGGCTGCGGACGTGTCCAGGCCGCCGGAGAAGGCGATGCCGACCTTGTTGCCCTTGGGCAGGTTTTGCAGGATGGTGGCCATGTCGAATTCGTCTCTGTGGTTCAACCGAAGTGGCAGATGTAGTGGTAGGCGTCTGTCACCCGGATTTCGAAGCTGCTGTTGCCGGGCACGTTGAACTGCTCGCCGGGGCCGGACTTGACCCAGGTGTCGGTGCCGGCCAGCTTGTACTCGCAGCCGCCGGCCACGCATTCCATGATTTCGGGCGCGCCGGTGTTGAAGGTCAGGGTCGCGGGCAGGATCACGCCGACGGATTTCTTCGTGCCATCGGGGAAGGTGATGCCGTGGCTGACGCACTTGCCGTCGAAGTACACGTTGGCCTGGGTGGTGACGGACACGCCGTCGATGCGGGAGGTGGTCATGGTGCGGGTGGATGGAGGCAGGGCGGCGGGCCGCCGGGCAAAACCCGCATTTTAGGCTGGCAGGGCGCCTCAGGCCCGCCCAGCCCAGGCAGCGGCATCGAAGCCCGCCGTCACACCACCGCCGTGGGCGTTGTCCCATTCCACGATCGGGCGCTTGATCAGCGAGGCATTGGCCAGGGCCAAAACATGCGCGCTGGCCGCATCGGTGACGCCCGCCTTGGTCGCATCGTCCAGCCCGCGCCAGGTGGTGCCTTTGCGGTTGATCACCACCTCCCAGCCCAGCACCTCGATCCAGCGCTGGAGCCGCTCGGGAGGCACGCCGGCCTTCTTGAAGTCGTGAAACTGGTAGGGCAGGCCCTGGCTGTCCAGCCAGGTCCGGGCCTTCTTGACGGTGTCGCAGTTGGGGATGCCGTAAAGCGTGATCATGCCCCGATTCTCGCAGCGGTTGCCGGCGGGATGGGACAATAGGGTCATGCAAGAGATCCCGTTGCCGCCCCAACCCCAGACACTGGAAGAATGGCTCGCCCATTGCGAGCGCCTGCACCCGGCCACCATCGACATGGGCCTCGATCGCGTGCAGCGGGTGGCCCGGCGCATGGACCTGCGCTTTGATTGCCCGGTCATCACCGTGGCGGGTACCAACGGCAAGGGCTCGACCTGCGCCATGCTCGAGGCCATCTACGGCGAGGCAGGTTACCGCACCGGCCTGTACACGTCGCCGCACCTGGTGCATTTTGAGGAGCGTTGTCGCCTCAGCCGCGAAGCGATCGCCGCCGACCAGTTGCTGCCCGCCTTCGCCGAGGTGGAGGTGGCGCGTCGGGGTCAGGACGGGGACGATGGCCTCGGGGAAGTCAGCCTCACGTACTTCGAGTTCACCACCCTGGCCATCCTGCGCACGCTCTCACGGGCCGGTCTGGATGTGGTCATTCTGGAGGTGGGGCTTGGTGGCCGGCTGGATGCCGTGAACATCGTCGACCCCGATTGCGCCGTCATCACCTGCATCGCCTTGGACCACATGGCCATCCTTGGTCCGGACCGCGAAGCCATCGGT
>JAJPEW010000107.1 GCA_021166755.1 Hydrogenophaga sp.
AGGCGTCAAGGTGCTGGGTGGCTTCCAGATGCACCGCCTGAATGTCGCCGGTGGTCATTCCTCCGGCCTTGAGCAGGCGTCGCAGCATGAGCGCACCCACGGTGGTGCTCTCCACGGCCACCGCACGGCCTTTGAGGTCCGTCAGTTGCCTGACCGACGGATCGCCCATGACGATATCGGCACCCGTCGAGGCATCCAGCAGGGCCACCACCCTCACATCGAAGCCCTCGTCATTCAGGCGCAGGGCCTCGTCGAGCGTCAGGGCCCCGGCATCCAGCAAACCGTTGCGCAGATAGCGCAGGGTTTCCGAGCTGGACGACAGGCCGACGACCTTGATCCGCTGGCTGTCGAACAGGTGCTGGTCGCGGGCCAGCGCCAGGGGGTCATAACCCACCCAGGCATTGGAACCCACCGTCAGTGGCAGTCTGACCGGCTGTGTGCAGGCGGTCAGCGTGGGAACCAGCATGCCCGCAAACATCGCCTGGCACAGGCGGCGGCGGCTCCATTCTTTCGACGTCGGTCGTGGATTTCGCATCGGCGGCATCGTTACTCGGCCTGGTATTGAGCGGGCAGGGATGTACCACGCACGCACCATTGTGCATGGCCTCGGCCAATCCGCCAGCGGCAAACTGCCAACCCTGTCACGGTAGCGGGCTCCAGCGACACCGATCCGCGCTGCTTAACGCCTCTGGGGTCCGCAACAAAGCGCTGACGGCCCCTACAATGAAAGTGAGGTGACCCGCCATTTGCAGGTTGCGCCATGCTTACCACACTCCGCACCCCGACTGCCCGGCGTCGACTGCTGCTCATGCTGGGCGCGGGGCTGCTGTGTTCCGGCCTGTTGCCCGCCCGTGCCGAGCCCCAGCCACTTCGGCTGGCCGTCGAACGGGACTATGCCCCGTTTGTCTTTGCTGACGCCGAGGGCCAGCCCCAGGGCCTGTCCATCGACATGCTGTCCCTGGCGCTGGCCGAATCCGGACTGACCGCGCTGGCGCAGCCTCCCCAGCCGCTGGCCACCCTGCTCGAAGACCTGCGCAGCCAGCGCGCCGACCTGATCACCTCGCTGCGCAGCACGCCCGAACGGGCCGAGTTTCTGGTGTTCTCACGGCCCTACATTGAAGTGCCCGCCATCCTGGTGCTGGGCGCAGCCGTCAGCGCTGGGGACGCCCGCAAAGGCCTGAAGGCGCTGGCGGGAAAGCCGGTGGCCGTCGGCAAGGGCTACGGGGTCGAGGCGCCCATGCGCCAGCGATACCCCGAGATCCACTGGCAGGCGGTGGAAGACGACGCAGCCGCCTTGCGCGGCGTGTCCGAGGGGCGTTTCACCGGTGCGGTGGCCGATGCCGCCAGCGTGGCCTTCCTCATCCGGCGCGACGGCTTCATGGATCTTCGACCGGCCGGTCGCGTCGGGTTCGACTACCCCCTGAGTTTCGCCTTGGCCGAGCCTCTTGCAGCACTGATGCCCCGGATCGACAAAGGCATCCAGTCGATCACACCGGCCGCTCGGCAAGCCGTCATCGACCGCTGGATGGGCGATCTGGACCTCGACGCCTTCGACCGCCACCCCCGCTGGCTGCTTTGGAGCGGCGTGGCCCTGATGGTCGTCGGCGCGACAGTCACCGTCTGGCGCTGGCGCCAGCGTGGCAGCCCAGACCGGCCCCCGGCTGAGGACGACATCACCAGGCCATGACCCCACAGAAGTCGCTCTCGATCGGTCAGGCGTCTTTGTTGCTGGCCTTGCTGTATGGTCTGGCGGCAATGGTGTCACTGAGCCTGACACGGACCGCTGGAAGCATCGCCACACTGTGGTACGCGAACGCCGTTGCCATCGCGTTTCTGATGCACCGCCCGGCGCCGCATTGGCCCTGGCTGCTCGCAGCAGTCGGCATCGCCAATGCCCTGGCCAACCTCGCCTGGGGCGACCCCTGGGTGACGGCCCTGAGGTTCGTACCACCCAACCTGCTGGAAATCCTGCTGGCGGCCGCCTTGATCCGACGCGCGGGCCTGGATCGGCAAAGCCTGGAAAACCCTGCCAACCTGTTGTCACTGGTGATCCTGGGATGCGTGGTGGCACCTGCGGCCAGCGCATTGCTTGGGTCTGTGGTGGTCGCAGGCGGTTTGGAACAGTCCCTGTATGCCACCGTACTGCCCTGGATGGCCAGTGCCGTGGTCGGCGGCGCATCGGCCCTGCCGCTGAGTGTGATGGTCCACCGGGAGGGGGTCGGCCCGCTGAGAGCGTTGAGCACCACCCCGCTCTTCTGGGGCTTGCTGACAACGGCGGTGGGCATGACCCTGCTGGTACATGCTTATCTGCCCTACCCCTTCGTCTACACCGTTCTGCCGCTCATGGTTTCCGCCATGACGCTGCCGATGCTGGGCACCGCGGTCATCACCTTGGCGGTGTCCCTGACCCTGGGACTGATGCTGGCAGTGGGCGCTTTCGTGCCACCACCCACCACCTGGGCATGGCAACAGATGTTTGTCTACCTGGCACTGGCCGCAGCTCTGATGCCAGCCCAGGTGCTGGCGGCCGCCCGGGCCGCCGGCAGCCGCACGCAGGTCCACCTCGAACGCTCGGCACGGTCACTGGAAAAAGCCAACCAGAGCTTGCAGCAGTTCATCCACATGGCTTCGCACGACCTGCGCGAACCCGTCAACACGGTCAGCCAGTTCGCGGGACTCCTTCAGGAAGACCACCAAAAACACTTGCCGGCCACCGCTCAGGCCCATCTGCAGCGCATCGGCCACGGCGCGCAGCGGATGCGTGTTCTGCTCGATGATGTGGTCCAGTTCGCATCATTGGCCCAGCAAACCTCGATCGCCCTGGCCCCGGTGGATCTGGACAGCTGCCTGATGGCCGTCCGCCAGAAGCTTGGGTCGGTGGTGGCGGCACGCGGTGCGGTGATCAGCTCCCGTACGCTACCAGTGGTCATGGGCGACGCGGTCCTGCTGGAAACCCTGCTGACCCACCTGCTTGACAACGCCCTGAAGTTCGTTCCCGCCGACCGGACCCCGGTCATCGAAATCGACGCGCAATTGTCCAAGGGCACCGCCATCATCCGGATCGCCGATAACGGCATCGGCATTGATCCGGCATACGCCGACCGCCTCTTCGAGCCCTTTGCCCGCCTGACCACCCGACGGCAGTTCAGCGGCTCCGGTCTGGGGTTGGCCGTGTGCCGGCAAATCGTTCAGATGCACCATGGCTCCATCGGCATCCGACCAGGCGATGGACAAGGTGCCGTGGTCGACATCTCGCTGCCCTTCGGCTAAAGCCTGGAGCCAGCCACGACCATCCGCTCCATGTAGGGAATGTCGCATCAACGCCAACAGCGCGCTCCCGTACTGTGTCAGACGTGTTATCTTTTGACTGCTATCCAGACAGGTGAATCCATGACCGATCCGACACCGGCTCAAGAAGCCGCCAACACTCCTGCCACGATCCTCATCATCGATGACGATCCGATCATCGTGCAGTTGTTGGCCAAGGCACTGACGCCGCTGGGGCGGGTCGTGTTTGCCACCAATGGCCTGGACGGACTGGAGGTGGCGGCAAGGCACCGCCCGAGGGTGGCCCTGATCGACGCCGACCTGCCGGATATCACCGGCTTCGAAATCGTCAAGCGCTTTCGCAACGACCGCGAGCTCTACGGCATCACCCTGCTCATGATTTCGGCACATTCTGCGGCGGTCGTCTCCGAGGGGGCCGAGCACGCCGGTGCGGATGGTTTCCTGTCCAAGCCGATCGATGAAAACGAACTGCGCAGCCTGGTCGGCAAGGCGCTGAGCAAACCGGTGGCCCCGGTCCCCTCGCCGTTGCAGCCCGTGGCCAACGGGTTCGACATGGATCTGGTGGACAGCCTGGACGAGGAAATGCGCAAGGCCAGCACCGCCGAAGCACTGGCCCCTGGTCGAAACGATGCCTTGCTGGCGGAGCTGACCGGCTTCATCGAGCGCGTGCGCACCGATGTCACGCACCTGCGACAAAACCCCCAGCTGGCGGACTCCTCCGTGCTGCACCACCTGGGTGGCATCGAGCAGTTGTGCGGGAAGATCGCTCAGTCCATCGGTTACGGCAGGTGAGACCGCTCAGGCGCCCGGCTTGAGCAGTTCCTGAGCCTCGCGAAACCGCAGCGACTGCATCGCCACATCGAGTTGCTCAAAAGCCTGCCCCGACATGGCCCGGCGCAGGCCTTTCCTCAGGTCCGAGTACAACGCCAGCGCTGAAAAGTCCTGCGCCTGCAGCAGGTCCACCAGCCGCTGGCGATCCGCCGCCGAGACCTCGGCCACCTCGCCACCGGCCGCATCTTCGGCGCTGAACAACTGGTCCAGCTGCCTGGCGGACGCTCGCAAGGGCTCCAGCAAATTCCAGGTGGCTTCAAGGGCCTCCTCGATGTCTGCCGCACCTGCCCTGACCGACTGTTCGGCCCGGCGTGCGGCCTCAAACAGGCTCACCGCGCCCAGCATGCCTGAAGATCCCTTGAGCTTGTGCAGACGCGCCGCCAGCCGCTGGCGCTCATCGGTCGTGCCCGGATCCCGCCACTGCTCGTGGGGCGGCTGATCCGCCAGCATCACGTGCAGCATCCGGTGCAGCAAGGCCAGGTCACTGCCCATGCGCGCCTTGGCCGCCACCGCGTCAATGCCGGGCAACTCGGGCCAATCCTTGGCAGCGGCCGCAGGCACCTCGGTCTGTGACCGGACGGCGGGCAGCTCTCCCCGGTACTCGGCCACCCAGTGCCGGATGGCGCGAATCAACTGTTCGGCCTCCAGCGGCTTGGTCAGGAAATCGAACATGCCGGCATCCAGGGCACGCCGGCGCTCCACCTCCAGCGCACCCGCCGTCAGCGCCAGGATGGGCAGCTTCTGCCACCGTGCATCGGTGCGGATCAGCCGGGTGGCCTCCAGGCCATCCATCACCGGCATCTGCACATCCATCAGCACCAGGTCCACCTCATGGGCGGGATCCTGGAGCCAGTCGACCGCCTCGCGGCCATGCACGCAGCCGTGCACCTGGGCGCCCTGCTCGGCCAGCAGTCGACGGGCGATCTCCATGTTGATCTCGTTGTCCTCGACCAGCAGGATGCGCACGCCATCGAGCCAGCGCAGACCGGCACCGAATTGCAGCGAGTCCTCCAGTTCCGTGCGCTTGGCGTGACCGGATCGCGCCAGCACGTCGGTCACCGCATTGAAGACCTCGGAGGGATCCAGAGGAAGCCGGAAGGCCCCTTCATTCGGCAGGTCGGAGGGTTGGGGGTTGGCCGCCCCCTCGGACGTGAGCAGGATCACGGTCTGGGTCCCCTGCAGCAGACGGCGCAGGGCCGGCAGCAGCGCCTCGCGGGTCATGTCACTGACCTGATCGACCACCAGCACATCGGGCACCCCGATGCCCTCACGGACCAGATCATCCAGACGCTGAAGCGCGGTGCTTCCCTGATCGCAGGCCTCAGTGCGCCACCCGAACTGCTGCAGGATGTCGCCACAACGCTGTCGCAGCTCCGGTGTGCGGGACACCACCAGCACGCGCAAGGCATGGCGCCCCGCCTCCAGGCGTTCGATGTCTTCCGGCTCCGGCAACTGAAGCGGCAGGTCCACCCAGAAATCGCTGCCCTGACCCGGTGTACTGGATACCCCGGGGCCGCCGCCCATGAGCTCGCTCAGGCGTTTGACGATGGCCAGCCCCAGCCCGGTACCACCATACCGGCGCGTGGTGCTGGCGTCTGCCTGCACAATGGGCTGGAACAGAGGGGACATCTGCTCGGGCGTCAGCCCGATGCCGGTATCCGTCACATGCCATTGCAGGCGATCCGTGCCCTCCGGGCCTGCCACCAGTCTCGCCTGAAGCTCGACTTTCCCGGCGTGCGTGAACTTGATGGCGTTGCCCACCAGGTTCACCAGCACCTCGCGCAAGCGATCGCGATCGCCCTTGATGTAGCGCGGCACCTCGGCCGTTTTGTCGGCCACCAGCGCCAGACCCTTGGCCTGTGCCTGGGGGGCATACAGCGTCCGGATTTCATCCAGCAAGGACTGCACATCCACCACCCCCACCACCAGGTGGGTCTGCCCCGACTCGATCTTGGCCAGATCCAGCACGTTGTTCACGATGGCCATCAGCGAACGCCCGGCGGTCTTGGACTTGGCCATCAGCTGGCGCTGCTCCGCCGTCAGCTCGCTGGCCAGCATCAGGTCCGTGATACCCAGCAGCGCATTGAGGGGCGTGCGGATCTCATGGCTCATGTTCGCCAGGAATTGACTCTTGCCTTCGTTGGCGCGCTCGGCCTCTTCTTTGGCCTGTTGCAGCTGCTCTTCATAGCGGTGCCGCTCGGTGATGTCCTGCACCGCACCGATGACACCCGCGGGCGATCCGTGTTGATCGTCGCCATCGCGAAAGATTTCGGCGACCACACGGACCCACAGGGGGCGCCCCTTGGCGGTGATCATCTGGAACTCCAGCTCGAAGCTGCCCTGGCCCTGGGCGATGAGCCGCTCGACCGCTTCCTGGTAGCGCCGATGGTCTTCCACCGACAGAAAGTGCCGGGAGACATCGTTGTCCACCACGAACCCATCGGGCACCTCGGTCAGCTCGGACATTTCCTTGGTCCAGACAAACCGGTTCTCCTTGAACAGGATGGCCCAGCCCGCTACCCCGGCGGCACGTCCGGTGCGCGCCAGGAAACGAGAGGTGTTCTCCAGCTCGATCTGGGCCTGCTTCTGCGCACTGATGTCCACCGATGAGCCAAACATCCACTCGGGCTTGCCGTCCGAGCCCCAGGTGTGCACCTGGCCCGCATCGCGCACCCAGACCCAGTGACCGTCCTTGTGGCGCAGGCGAAGCTCGGTCTCATAGAACGGATGGACCCCGGCAAAGTGGCTCTGTAGCAGGTCGTCCGTCCGCTGGGCATCGTCGGGATGCACGTGGTCCCACCAGAAGTGGATGTCCACCGAGGCCATGTCCTGGCGTGTGTACCCCATCAACTCCAGCCAGCGGTCGTTGACAATCAGCTCACCGGTGGCCACCTGCCATTCCCAGGTGCCCGTCCGGGTGCCCTGGATGATGTTGCTCATGCGGCGCTGCTGGTCGCTCAGGGCATCGTGCGCCTCGGTCAGCTGCCAGGTACGCTCGGCCACCTTGGCCTCCAGGTCCCGGTTGGCGGCCTCCACCTGTTCGGCCAACTGCTTGCGCTGCGTGATGTCCAGGAACAGCATGGCGCGGCCGACGCTGGCGCCGCGCTGATTGACGATCGGGCTGCGTGCGATGGCCAGATGATGCGCAATCACGCCCTGCATCAGCAGCTGCGCCTCGACGGCGGGATCTGCCAGAGACTTGCTGCGCACCAGCCGGTCGCCTTCGGGCTCCTGCAGCACCATGTGATGGTCAGCCAGCACATCGTCGAAGGTCCGCCCGATGGCACGGCTCGCCGGCGCTCCGAACAGCCGCTCTGCCGCCTCGTTCCAGATGATCACCTTGCCCTGGTCATCCTCACCCACCACGGCCTGGGTGGTGGTGCGCGTGATCGTGGCCAGCAAGGCCTGGGAGGCCAGCCGCTCCTGCTGCCGGCGAAGCAACAAGATCGCGCCGAGGTGCATGAGCGCCAGGATCAGGGCGCTGAGCCCGGCCTGCAGAGCCACCCACGCAGGTTCCCTCAGGTCCTGAGCAGCGACGAACTGAGGTCCGGCATCGACCGTCAGGGTCCAGGTCCGTGAATAGACCTGAACCTCGCGCGAGACCCGATGGGATTGCCAGGCAATCCCCTTCGCCCTGGTCTGGCTGGAAAAAAACACGGTCGACAGCCCGCTGGGCGAGCGGTCATCCACCCTCAGCCAGACGCCCTCGGGCAAGGGAATACCCCTGAGCACATCATCGAGCATCAGCATGGCGTAGACCCAGCCGACGGTAGCATTTTCTCTCTCGCTGCGATTGCCGCGCAACGCGTTGGGAACGAACACCGGCAGAAACACGCCAAACGATCGGATGGTTCGCCCATCGGGGTGCAGCAGCGCCAAGGGAGGGGTGATCACCTCCTGCCCCGACTCCAGGGACAGCTGCAGCGCCTGGCGCCGCTCGGGCACGGTGGCCACATCCAGCCCGATTTCTTCCGGATGAAACTCGCGGGGTTCGAACAGCTGCACCACCCGACGCTCACCGGGGTTCGGGGCCCGTTCATGGAGCGTGAAAGCCGGATTGCCATCAACTTGCGCGAGGCGGACAAAGTCACCGACCTCGGTGGGCGGGACACGGCGGATGAAGCCGAAGCCATGGGACCCATCCAGGGTGACCGCCAGGTCCTGCGACAGCACGTAGCGGCGAAAGGCCTGCTGTCCGACCCAGCTGGAATCCTGCGCCTCGATGAAGCCCCTTGCGCCCCGAAGTCCCACCCGGTAGTGGCTGAGCTGATCTTCCAGCTCGTTGACGTAGCGCTGCAGTGCATCGGTCAGCCGCTGCTGGATCACCTGGGCATTGCGGTCCATCTGGCGATCCACCAGGTACCAGGTCAGCGACCACCCCAGCGCCAGCGTCAGCAGGGGCCACAGGAAGGTGGTCCAGCGGGTCTCGCGTCGAGTGAAGAAGGGGGTTTCCATGGCTGGCCAGGACGGTGCGATGTGCCTAGCATACCCGTGCCGGGATGCTTCAGGCCCCTGCGTTTTCGTCCCGACCGTGACAGAGTCACTACAATCCGCGCGCCATGATCGATCGCCGCGTCCTGCTCACGAGTTCCCTCACCATGCTTGCTTCCTCCCCCCTGTTTGCACGTCAGCGCCGCATCGGCCGCCTGGTGATCATCGGAGGCGCGGAAGACAAGCTGCGCGACCGCGTGATCCTGCGGCGCTTCGTGGAACTGTGCGGCGGGCCTGCCGCCCGCATCCGGGTGCTCAGTGCCGCCAGCAGCGAACCGCAGGCTTCCTGGGAAACCTACCGAGCGGTGTTTGCCGACCTGGGTGTCACGGATTGCGCCCCCATCGAAATTCCGGACCGGGACGCGGCCAACAGCGCGGCCGTGACCGACCGCATCCTGGAGGCCGACGGCATCTTCATCTCCGGCGGCGACCAGCGGCGCCTGATGAACCTCATCTGGGAAAGCGATGCCTTCCGTGCCCTGCACGTGGCCTTTCACCTGCGAGGATGCTGCGTCGGCGGGACCAGCGCGGGCGCCGCTGCCCTGTCTAGACACATGCTGGTGCAGGGTGAAGCCACCCGGTTGCCGGAAAAGGAGGCCGCCGAGCTGGACATCGGCCTGGGGTTCGTCGCGGGAGCGATCATCGACCAGCATTTTTCAGAGCGCGGCCGGCTGGGTCGCCTGCTGTCCGTCATGGCCCAGCGCCCGCAGATGCTGGGGGTGGGCGTGGATGAGGACACGGCCCTGGTGATCGAACGCGGCCAGAGCATCGAGGTGATCGGCAAAGGTGCTGTCACCATCGTCGACGGCCGGGCCATGCATTCCAACCACGACGAGATTGAGAGCCGCGCCCGCCTGGAAATGATCGGTGTGCGCCTGCACCTGTTGCCGGCCGGCCACCACTATGGCACCGATGCGCGAGGACGCTGGTCACCCAAGGTGCCGGTCGCCTTGCGCGAGGCGGTGGACCAGCTCGTGACGCCAGGCCCCATCCGGGGCTGAGGGCGCGACGGCGGATCCTCCTGGGGGGCTATCAGCGTTTGCCGCCCCCATTGCCGCCGCCGTTACCACCTCCTTTGCCACCACCGTTGTTGCCGTTGCCCCCGCCGGCACCCCCTCGGCCTCCGGCGTTTCCACCCCCGTTGCCTTTTCCACCGCCGCTGGACGCGCCATTTCCGCCACCGGCACTGGCGCCCCCCTGACGGCCGCCCGCCGACGAGGCGCCATTGCCGTTGCCATTACCTTTGCCAGCCGATTGGCCGCCCTGGCCCATGCTGCCCACATCGCTGCCATCGCGGCGGGTCAGGCCCAGCCCTTTGCCTGGCGACGTCGAGGCCGCATCCAGTTCCCCGGACACCGGGCCGGGCGCTGACAGGCGCTGAGCCTTGGCCTCCTGCACCTGCGTGGCCCTGGGGGACCGGTTCAACCCGCTGACCACATCACCCAGTCGCACCCCCAGGGAGTTCGCGATGGCACCCCAGCCCATGCCGCTGGCCCGCATGGACTGCACGTTGGCCGAGGCAGCGGCCACCTGGTCAGCCGTGGGCGAGAGGTTGCCCTGTTGTGCCAGGCCCGCCTTGGCCAGTTCCGTGCTGAGGCTGGCGGGCTGGGCCGGTGTCACCCGGGTGGTTGCCGGCAGCGCGGTATCCGGTTGCTTGGGCGCCTTGACCACCTTGGGCGCCGCCGGTGATGTCGGCAGGGTGGGCTTTGGCGGCTTTGGCGCGTCGGGAAGGCTGGGCGACAGACTTTGCGCCTGCGCGGCGGTCAGGCAGGCAAAGGTCAGGGAAGACAGCAGCAGTGAGCGGACAGCGGCCTGGGACATGGTTTCTCTCCAACGAAATGTGGCTGTAACCGGCGCATCATAGGAGGGTATTACCGGCAGAAAACGCCACAATTGTGACCATCTGTTCCTGCTGTCCAGACCATCATGCAACTGAAGCGCATCCACCACGTGGCCATCATCTGCTCGGACTATGCGGTGTCCAAGGCCTTCTACGTCGATGTGCTTGGGCTGCGCGTGGTCGCCGAGCATTACCGCGCCGAGCGGCAGTCCTGGAAACTGGATCTGGCCCTGCCGTCGGGGGAGCAGATCGAACTGTTTTCGTTCCCCTCGCCGCCACCACGACCCACTCGGCCGGAGGCCCGGGGACTACGCCATCTGGCCTTTTCGGTGGACAACGTTGCCGCCTGCAAGGCATGGCTGGAAGATCGTGGCATCGCCGTGGAACCGGTTCGTGTGGACGAATACACCGGTCGACGGTTCACGTTTCTGGCCGATCCGGACGGGCTGCCGATCGAACTGTACGAGCAGCCCTGAGTTGACCCCAGGGCACGGAGGTCAGCGGCTGCTTTCCCGCTCGACCAGCACCGCTGGCAGCATGACGGTGCGGTGTTTTGAGCCGTCTGCCGCTTCCATCAGCAGGTCCACCAGCGCCCGGCCAGCCTCGCGGGCGGGTTGTCGGACCGAACTGAGCGAAGGACGGAGGTGCCCGGCCAACGCAATGTCGTCATAGCCCACGACCTTGACCTGCTGAGGTACCCGCAATCCGCGGTCACCCAAGGCGGCCGTCGTCGCCATGGCGGCCACGTCGCTGGCGGCGAAGACGGCGTCGAATTCGGGCTGTCCATCCAGCCACGCATCCACGGTGGCGCGAATGCCCTCGTCACCGAACCGGTAAGGCAGGTACAGGGCGGCATCGGCCGTCAGTCCCGCCTCCGCCAGCGCCCTCTGATAGCCCTGGTGGCGCAGCGCCACCTCCGGGTGTTCGCGGTCGCCGAAAAAAGCGATGCGCTGGCAACCCCGTCGGATCAGGTGACTGGCTGCCAGATACCCGCCCTGCTCGTTGTCCCCGCCCACCACGGGGTACAGCGCGTCGGACAGGCAGGCGCCCCAGACGGCCATCGGCACGCCCCGCGCCGCCAGGCGATTGAGTTCGTCGTGCCAGCCCGTCTGGCCAATGACGATGAGCCCCAACACCTGGCCGCTGTCATAGCGCTGGGCCAGTTGCTGCGGCTGCCCGTGCTTGAGCCTCGAGAGCAGCAGGCTCATGTCCAGTTCATCGAGGCGATCCCCCACCGCACCCAGGATACTGAGGATGAAGGGGTCGGAGATGGCCTGCAGGGATTCACCCAGCAACACCACGCCCACCGTGCGGGTGTCGCGCTTGCGAAGGTTGGCGGCACCGACGTTGATCTGGTAGTTCAGCGAGCGCGCCAGTTCGGTGATGCGCTGCCGCGTGGCTTCGGGAATCAGCGGACTTCCACTGAGCGCGCGTGACACGGTGGACGCGGATACCCCCGCCATGCGCGCAATGTCGGCCATCTGGACACGTTGACGCGCAGACCCCGGCTCTGGCCCCCTGGGCCGTGCCTGGTCTGCAGCGTCGGTGGTCGCGCCCGATGGTGGTGAGGTGGCTTTGCGCGGCATGAGCTCATTATTCCATTGCGCTGCAGCATGAAAAAAGGTCCGGTCCCCCATGAGAACCGGACCGCAAACCTTGTCCTTGAAGAAAATGGGCGGACCTCGGTGCGAGGTCCAGTCGCGCCTCAGAAGGCGTAGTTGATGCGCACGCGCACCCCGACCTGGTCGTCGGTGCCCGGGCCACCCTTGGAGTAGCTCACGGCGGGCGTGATCATGGCGCCCTTGACGCCCATCAGCGGCAAGGAATAGCCCGCATACAGCGTGTTGACCTTCTGCGCCTCGGTGGCACCCTTGCCATGGATGAAACCAACACCCAGCGGACCGGTCACGATGTTCACACCGAATCCCTTGTCGTCCTCTTTCTTGGCGAGGTTGACGTTGAGGGTGGTGTCCTTGTTCAGGGCGTAGCCTACCGAGAAGCCGACACCGGTCTGTGACTCGCCGCCGCCGACGGTCTTGACCGACTCAAAGCCGCCACGGAGCGTGAGCGGGCCGTTGGAGTAGACCAGCACCGGACGCACGCCCTTGGCCTCGCCCTGCTCTTTGGTCTGCACCAGACCCAGCTCGAAGCGCAAACCGGTGCCCGCGTTGACGCCCAATGCTGCATGGAAGGTGTCCTTGCTGAACCGGCCGCGCAGCGCGTTGCCCTTGTAGGCCGAGTAGCCGGCCTCTTCGATCAGCACATCCTTGCCGGGGGGAAACAGATCCACGGCCTCGAAGCGGCCGAGCTTGGCATCGAGCGTCTTGTTGCCGAACTGCACCCACATGTCATCGACACCGGTGTCGCCATCCTTTTTCAGCAGCAGGCTGGCGCGTGCCGCCACGAAGGCGTCGCCGTTGGTGGCCTTGGCACCGGCGTTGACCTCGATACGGCCACCGAGCGCCAGATCGCTGTCGCGGGCGTTGGTGGCGTTCTTCACCTCGTTGGTGTAGGTGGTGTCCAGTTCCAGGTTGGCATCGAACGCCACCTGGGCGTGGGCGGCCGAAGCGGCCAGGGTGGCGGCCAGTGCCGCGCTCTTGAGGATGGTCTGCATGAAGCGTCTCCGAGGGTCTTGGGATGGTTGGCTCTTTTCCTTCGCCGGAAAAGCCCTCGAATTGAACCAATCATGCAAACGATTGCATTTCGGTGAAAACCCTCAAATCGGCATCGTAACCAGTACGTAACCAATGTTCTGTTGCAGGTAACGGACGACAGGGAAAACGTGAATTATGCAAACGTATGCATTGCGCTATGACCCTGTCACTTGCGCAGCATTTCCATGGCAGGCACAGGCCTCTCCATGGGCAGCGGCCACCAGTTCCTTGAGGATGCCGCAATCGGCACCCTCTTCATCGCAACGCCCGCAACTGGCCTTGAGCAGCAGCAATTGCTTCTCGAGCGCGCGCATGCTCTCGAGCCTCGCCCGCACCCGATCGATCTGCGCCTGCACCAGACGGTCCACATCGGGATGAGGCTCTCCCGGTGCATCCAGGGCGCCCAGCAGACGCCGCACATCGGCCAGTGGCATTTCCAGCGCCCGGCAATGCCGGATAAAGGAAAGCCGCTCCAGATGGCGGTCGCTGTAATCACGGTAGCCGTTCTCCTGGCGAGCCGGCGCCGGGAGCAGGCCTTCCTTTTCGTAGTACCGGATCGTCTCGGCATCCACACCGGTGGCCTGAGAAAGTTCCTTGATGCGCATCAGCCTCACCTCATCGATGACTTGACTCTGGAGTCACTACAGGGTTTTCAATAGAGGCATTGTCAAGGAGTTGCCATGTCTGCCAACTGTTGCGAACACGAATGCCCCGCCCCCGGCCAGGTGGCCGACCTGGGGCGCTACCGACGCGTGCTGTGGGTGGCCCTGTGGGTCAACGCCACCATGTTCCTGATCGAGATCGGCGCCGGCCTGTCGGCCGGGTCACTGTCGCTGCTGGCCGATGCCATCGACTTTGCCGGTGACGCGCTGAACTACGGC
>JAJPEW010000068.1 GCA_021166755.1 Hydrogenophaga sp.
AGCTGAAGAAAAACTGCTAACTATGACTTACTGGCCCAGTGTGGTGGTGGCGACCCCGGCCCACAGCGGGCTCGCGGGCCCCCTCACCTACCGAAGTGAGCAGCCGCTTGCAGCGGGCAGCCTGGTGCGTGTGCCGCTTGGTGCCCGCGAGGTCCTGGGCATCGTCTGGTCCTGCCCACCCACCCCACCAGCCGACTGCGCCGAAGACCTGTTGCGTCCCGTCAGCGCGGTCCTCGACGGTGTGACTCCCCTGGGCGACGGGTGGCGCCATCTGGTGGCGTTCGCCGCCCGTTACTACCAGCGCGGGCTGGGCGAAATGGCCCTGTCGGTGCTGCCCCCCGCCCTGCGCGACCTGGACAACACCCAGCTGGCCCGCCGTCTGAAACGCCTGGCCAAAGTCAACGGTTCGGCTGCCTGTCCCGAGACGCCAGTGTCACGACCCCAGGCCAGCGCAGAGCAGCAGCAGGTGCTTGACGCCCTGGGCACCCTCGACCGCCCCGCCCTGCTGTACGGCAGCACCGGCAGCGGCAAGACCGAGGTCTACCTGCGCGCCACCGAGCAGGTGCTGCAGGATGACCCGGCTGCCCAGGTGCTGGTGCTGGTGCCGGAAATCAACCTGACCCCCCAGCTGGAGGAGCGCTTCCGTCAACGCTTCGAGCCCCGTCACGGCAGCGCCGCGCTCGTCAGCCTGCACAGCGGCATGACACCGGCCCAGCGACTGCAAGCATGGCTCGCCGCCCACGCCGGGACGGCACGCATCGTCTTGGGCACACGGATGGCCATCTTTGCCAGCCTGCCGGGGCTGCGCCTGATCGTGGTCGATGAGGAGCACGATCCCAGCTACAAAAGCCAGGAGGGCGCGCGCTACTCGGCGCGCGACCTGGCCGTCTACCGCGCCAAGGTGGAAAGCGACCGGGGGCCCCATCCGTGCCGGGTCATTCTGGGGTCGGCCACGCCATCGCTGGAAAGCTGGCACGCGGCCGAGCAGGGTCGCTACCGGCGATTGGCCATGCCAGGCCGCATCGGTGGCGGCGAACTGCCCCGCCTGCGGCTGGTGGACATGAACCATCAGCCCAAAGGGGCCACCCTGTCCCCCCCCCTGCTCGCGGCCATGGAAGAGCGGATCGCCCGGGGGGAACAGTGCCTGGTGCTGCTGAACCGCCGTGGCTACGCCCCGGTCCTGTCCTGCGACGCCTGCGCCTGGAAAAGCCAATGCCCCCATTGCAGCGCCTTCCAGGTCTTCCACAAGCTGGACCGCACCCTGCGCTGCCATCACTGTGGCTTCACCCGGCGCGTGCCGCGGGCCTGCCCCGACTGCGGCAACCTGGACATTGCACCGATCGGCCGCGGCACCGAGCAGATCGAGGAACAGCTGGCGGGCCTGCTGTCGCAGGCGGTGCGGCCCGACGGCACACCGGCGCGGGTGGCGCGCATGGATGCCGACACCACCCGCACCAAGGGGAGCCTGGAACAGCAGCTCCAGGCCTTGCATGAGGGCGAGGTCGACGTGCTGGTCGGCACGCAGATGGTGGCCAAGGGCCACGACTTCCGGCGCATCACCCTGGTGGCGGGCCTCAACGTGGACGCGGCCCTGTTCGCCAGCGACTACCGCGCGCCCGAACGCCTGTTCGCACTGCTGATGCAGGCCGCCGGCCGCGCCGGGCGTGATGCGGGACACAGCGGTCACAGCGAGATGTGGGTGCAGACCTGGCATCCGACACATCCGCTGTTCGCGGCACTGAAGAAGCACGACTACCCCGCGTTTGCCGCCGAGCAACTGGCCGAACGGGAAGCGGCGGCGATGCCGCCTTTCGGATACCAGGCCCTGCTGCGCGCCGACGCCCGCACCCAGGACGCGGCGCAGGCCTATCTCAACGGTGTCGCGGATGCCGCGGCGGACCTGCCCGGCCGTGACGAGGTGACCCTGTATCCCGCCGTGCCCCTGCCCATCCAGCGGGTGGCCAACGTCGAACGGGCCCAGATGCTGGTCGAGTCCCACTCCCGCCAGGCCCTGCAACGGTTTCTGTGGGCCTGGCAGCCGCTGCTGCTGCAGGGTCGCGGCCTGCCCGAGGCGCGCGGGCTGATCCGGTTTGCCGTGGATGTGGATCCGCTCGCGGTCTGAGCGCTGAAGCCAGAAAAAACCCCCAGCACCTGACGGCACCGGGGGCAGGGGCAGGGAACCTGCCTGATCAACGCTTGATTACTTCAGATCGAAACGGTCCAGGTTCATGACCTTGTTCCAGGCCGCGACAAAGTCCTTGACGAACTTGCCGCCGTTGTCGCTCTGGGCATAGACCTCGGCAATGGCGCGCAGCTGCGAGTTGGAGCCGAAGGCCAGGTCGACCCGGGTGGCGGTCCACTTGGCAGCGCCGGTCTTGCGGTCGCTGCCCTGGTAGGCGTTGTCGCCGGTGGGCTTCCAGGCGGTCGACATGTCCACCAGGTTGGTGAAGAAGTCGGTGGTCAGCTGGCCCACACGCTGGGTGAACACACCGTCCTTGCTGCCGCCATGGTTGGCGCCCAGCACACGCAGACCACCCACCAGCACCGTCATCTCCGGCGCGCTCAGGGTCAGCAACTGGGCCTTGTCGAGCAGCATCTCTTCGGGCGATACGCTGAATGCCTTCTTGCGGTAGTTGCGGAAGCCGTCGGCCACCGGCTCCAGCACGGCGAAGGACTCGACATCGGTCTGCTCCTGGCTGGCGTCCATGCGGCCCGGTGCAAACGGCACCTCGACCGCGTGCCCCGCCGCCTTGGCCGCGGCTTCCACCGCGGCGCAGCCGGCCAGCACGATCAGGTCGGCCATCGACACCTTCTTGCCACCGCTCTGGGCGCTGTTGAAGGTCTTCTGGATGCCTTCGAGCACGCCCAGCACCTTGGCCAGCTGGTCGGGCTGGTTGGCCTCCCAGTCCTTTTGCGGGGCCAGGCGGATGCGGGCACCGTTGGCACCACCCCGGCGGTCGGAGCCGCGGAAGGTCGAGGCCGAGGCCCAGGCGGTCGCCACCAGTTCACCCACCGACAGGCCCGAGGCCAGCACCTGGGCCTTGAGGGCGGCGATGTCCTTGGCGTCGATCAGCGGATGGTTGACCGCCGGGATCGGGTCTTGCCAGATCAGGTCTTCGGCGGGCACCTCAGGGCCCAGGTACAGGCTCTTCGGGCCCATGTCGCGGTGGGTCAGCTTGAACCAGGCGCGGGCGTAGGCGTCAGCGAACTCGTCCGGGTTGGCATAGAAATGGCGCGAGATTTTTTCGTAGGCCGGATCGAAGCGCAGCGAGAGGTCGGCCGTGGTCATGTGCGGCGGGTGTTTCTTGCTCGGGTCGTGGGCGTCGGGGATCATGTCCTCTGGGTCCACGTTCTGCGCTTCCCACTGGATCGCGCCGGCGGCCGTGGTCATCTGCTTCCACTCGTACTTGAACAACACCTTGAAGTAGCCCATGTCCCACTTCGTGGGGTTGGGCTTCCAGGCACCCTCGAAGCCGCTGGTGGTGGTGTCACCACCCTTGCCGGTGCCGTGCTTGTTGATCCAGCCAAAGCCCATCTCTTCGATGGGCGCACCCTCCGGCTCGGGGCCGACCAGCTCCGCGGGGCCTGCGCCGTGCATCTTGCCGAAGGTGTGGCCGCCGGCCACCAGGGCCACGGTTTCGTAGTCGTTCATGGCCATGCGGGCAAAGGTCTCGCGCACGTCCTTGCCCGAGGCGACCGGATCGGGGTTGCCATCCGGACCCTGCGGGTTCACATAGATCAGGCCCATCTGTACGGCCGCCAGCGGGTTCTCCAGATTGCGCTCACCGCTGTAGCGGCTGTTGGGCTTGTCGCTGGTGGCCAGCCACTCCATCTCGGCGCCCCAGTAGATGTCCTCTTCCGGTGCCCAGATGTCGGCACGGCCACCGCCGAAACCGAAGGTCTTGAAGCCCATGGTCTCCATGGCCACGTTGCCGCAGAGGATGAACAGGTCGGCCCAGGAAATGGCGTTGCCGTACTTCTGTTTGATCGGCCACAGCAGGCGGCGGCCCTTGTCGAGGTTCCCGTTGTCGGGCCAGCTGTTCAGGGGTGCAAAGCGCTGGTTACCTGTGTTGGCACCGCCGCGGCCGTCGGCTGTTCGGTAAGTGCCGGCGGCGTGCCAGGCCAGGCGGATGAACAGACCGCCGTAGTGGCCGTAGTCGGCCGGCCACCAGTCCTGACTCTGGGTCATCAGATCGGCCAGATCTTTCTTCAGCGCCTTGAAGTCCAGCTTCTTGAACGCCTCGGCGTAGTCGAAGTCCGGGTCCATCGGGTTGGACACCGGCTGGTGCTGGTGCAGGATCGAGAGATTCAGCTGGTTGGGCCACCAGTCGGCGTTGGACTGGGCACCGTGGGTGGCTCGTGCGCCGCCAGCGGCGTGGAAGGGGCATTTGGCTTCGGTGGTCGGGTTGGTCATCTCTGCTCTCCTGTGGTGATGGGATATGAACCGGAACGTCAGAAGGTGGCGGCCAGGGCAGCCAGCGCTTCCAGCCAGTCGCTGTGCACATTGAAGGGCGATTCGGTCGGCTTCATGACGGGCTCCTCGTGGAAAGGAGCCCTTACTTTAGGCGCCATCTATCGCTCTGTCGATCCAATTGCGCAAATCAATTCCATAGCGAACGCCAATGCGGCGGCGCAGCATCGGGCGCTGGAAAAGGGGCGAAAGGATCAGGTCAGGAGAGCCACCGCGCCCGAGAAGCTCAGGAAAGCCGCCGCGGTGGAGACCAGAATGATGCGGGCGATACGCCCGTTGTCGGCCCCCATGCGCTCGGCCAGCAGGGACACATTGCTCGCACTGGGCAGGGCCGCGGCCAGCACCATGACGGTGAGGGCAAAGCGGTCCAGTGGCACGCCCAGCTGGATGGCGGCCGTTCCCACCGCCAGCACCAGCAGCGGGTGCAGCACCAGCTTCATCAATGCCACGGGCAGGTAGTCCGACAGGGGCATCGGGTGATTGGCCTGGATCTGCGAACGCGCCAGCACCGCGCCAATGGTGAACAGGGCCACCGGCGATGCTGAGTCGGCCAGCAGCCAGACGGTCTTCTCTACCGGCCCCGGCAGCTGGAACTGCAGGTAGGACGCCAGCGCACCGCCCAGGATCGCCCAGGGCATCGGGTTGGCGGCCACGCCGCGCAAGGCCTTGCGACCCGCATCCACCATGGCCTGTGTGCCATGCCCTTGCCCCTCATCCAGCCGCGAAAGGGCCACACACAGCGAACTGGTGATCACCATGTCCACCAGGATCAGCAGGATGACCGGTCCCGCCGCGGGCTGACCCAGCAAGGCCACCAGCAGGGGCACCCCCATGAAACCGGAGTTGGGGAAAGCCGCCACCAGCGCGCCGAAAGACGCATCGTTCCAGCGGATGCGACCGTTCATCGTCACCACGATGGCAAAGGCCACCATCACCAGGGCGCACAGCAGGTAGACCCCCGCCACCGAGGCGTCGAGCAATTGCGCGATCGGCGTGGTCGACCCGAAGCGGTAAAGCATGCAGGGCAGCGCGAAGAACAGCACAAAGCCATTGAGACCCGGAATGGCCTCCAGTGGCAGCATACGCCGGTGCGCGGCCAGAAAGCCTGCGAGCACCAGGGCAAAGAAAGGAAAGGTGACAAGAAGGATTTGCAGCACGGTGCGGCATTGTCTCAGGATCGGCTCCGCACCCTGCCGGGGTTCGGGACAGTGATTGAGCAGACCGGTATCATCAAGCGCTTTGCGCGTCCGATACCATGTCCGCCGGTCTGAACATCGCCCAGCTCGAAGCCGTGAACCACCTCGGCGGCCCCAGCCTGGTGCTGGCCGGCGCCGGATCGGGCAAGACGCGCGTGATCACGCACAAGATCGCGCGCCTGATCCAGGCGGGACTGGCAAGCGACCGCATCGCCGCCATCACCTTCACCAACAAGGCCGCCGCCGAGATGCGCGAGCGCGCCGGGCAACTGGTCGGACGCGATGCCCGAAAGGTGCTGATTTGCACCTTCCACGCCCTGGGCGTGCGACTGCTTCGCGAAGATGGGCAGGTGCTGGACCTCAAGCC
>JAJPEW010000171.1 GCA_021166755.1 Hydrogenophaga sp.
GATGTGAATATCGGAAGCCCCATGAAAATTGGCCTCGATGATGATGTGATTGATCAGGCGGACCAGCGCGTTGTCGTTAGGGGCAATGTCGGTCTCGGCGATGTCGCTGGCCGCAGAGGCGACTGCTTCCAGCGACTCGACAAGATCGCCGGCCGATCCCAGATCCTGCGACCCAGCTTTTCTGAGTTGATCGGTCAGACTGCCATACCGTCCCTGCTCACCCGAAAGACCGAACTCCGCGTAGATGCCGTCAATCAGGGCATCGTCGATACGCTGCTCGGAGAGGACAGGAATCACCTTTCGTCCCAACGCAAAGCGCAGATCCTCCTTGGTGGAAAGACCCAGGGGATCGTCCGCCGCGACCACCAGACTGGGACCAATGCGCATGAGCGGCACCATGCTGTATTTGACGGCGGCCTCTACCGGCAGCAGCATGAGCGACGCCACATCGACCGGGAAGTTCACGGTATCCACCAGAGGAATGCCCATCTTGGTTGCCAGGGCCATCCTCAACTGCTCGCGAGAGATGAGGCCTTGATTCACCAGAATTTCGCCTAGCTGGGAACCGGGCTCCGATTGCTGTGCTGTCAGGGCGAGATCCAGTTGCGCATCGGTGATCGCACCCAGTTCAAGCAGGGCCTGTCCCGTCTTGACCACCGGCTTGAGGGACTGGTTTTCAATGGCCGCGGCCAACTCCTCCTGCGTCTTGATGCCGGCAATGCCTTGGAAAGCGTGGTCTGTGGCAGCTGGCTCGCCCGACAGCGGCCGATCCCCCGATACCAGCAGCCGCCTTTGCCGTCCCACTGTGAACTCGGTGGCGGCGAACTCGCTGGGCGACAAGGTTGTTTCTGCGCTCATGATCTGGGAACCATATGGTGAAGGGACGAAGTAGAACGAAGGTCACCGCTGAATGATGAAGTGTGTATCGGCAGAAGATCCGAAATCGTTAACAGACATCTTTTCACGGGCATCAGGCACAGATGTCTCACCAGATCTGCGGGCATCAAATTTAGTTATTTGTATTTACATAGAAATTTTTAGGTTTTGTTATCTTTGAGTGTCAAAATTACAAATAGTTTCCTTTGCCTCTAAAACGACGTCCGTTTTATCAAATTTCCTTTCACGGCAGTCCAAGATGCCAACCAGTACGAGTGATACGGGCTTGAGAGAGCTCTTGGAAGAGATCCTCAGGGATCCATGGAAACGGGTCCCGAGTCATCTGAAGCCAGACTTGCATGCCTACCTGCTGGCCAGACACAGCAGGTTCCTGCTGTTGGTCAACCTCATGGGACAAATGGCCTTTCTGGTCTACGGCTGGGCTGATCAATTGATCATCCCGGACCAGACCGCGCTCTCCTGGATGCTGAGGACTGGCTATGTCGTATTCCTGGCAACCGCCACCTACCTGATCTTCGTCCGGTGGCACAACATTCTTTTCATGGACAGTTCGCTGCCGGTGTCGATCATCGGCGCGGCCGCCATCTGGTTCTGGCTGCTTGAGCGCAGCGTTGATCCACACACCGCCATGTATCAGTACGCATCACTGATTTTCATCGTGCTGGCAAACCTCGGCGTCCAGGTCAGCTTCGTGGTGGCATTGGCTTCTTCGATCCTGATTTCCCTGGTGATTGCCATAGGTGTCGTGAACGTCACCAACGCCAACCCGGACGAGATGATGATCTTTGCCCTGGTCTACTTTCCGGTGCTTTTCTTCAGTCTGTTCATCAGCTGGAGCAACTTCGTCGCAAGGCGAAAGGAGTTTGCCCAGGAGATGCTCAACCGCATTGCAAAAAGGTCGCTTCAGAACAGCAACCGCGCGCTGGACGAACTGGCTCACACCGACATGCTGACCGGGCTGGACAACCGCCGGCAGTTTGAGAAGATGGTGCACCATGAGTTGGCCAGGGTGGCGCGAACGCCACAACCTGTTTGTTTGATGCTGTTTGACATCGACCACTTCAAGCACATCAACGACGCCGAAGGGCACGAGGTGGGCGACGCCGCGCTCAAGGCGGTCGCCGACGCTGCCCGTCAGCAGATCCGGCAGCACGATGTGATTGCCCGCTACGGAGGTGACGAGTTCTCGGTATTGCTGACCAACACCGCGTTGCCAGACGCCATGGTGGTGGCTGAGCGCATAAGGGCCGCCGTCGAGGCATCGCACATCGACCTACCCTCAGGCGGTACCATTCACTGCACGACTTCGATCGGGATTGTGCAAATGGGTCCGGCTGCGCTTCGACTGGAGGAGCTGATGTCGGCGGCAGACAAGGCGCTTTACGTTTCCAAGATCAAGGGACGAAATCAAGTCTCCGCCCACGACAGCACGTCGTTGTCCGATCTGCGTTGTCCCTTACTGTCATCGGTGCAACACTGCAACAATCAAGCAGTTGAATCTTGATCGGCGCTGCAATGACATCCTCTTCGCTGGTTTCTGTTCCTATCGACGAAATTCGTGTCGACACGCCGCTGCCCGTGCCGCTGTACGACTCAGGGGGGCAGCTGCTCGCTGCGGCTGGCCAGATCATTGCGTCTCGGCAAGAACTGGAACGGCTGGTCGACCAAGGGGTCGGGCTTTTCATTCATGAGGAGCACACAAAAGCCTATCGCCGCGCCTACGTGGAACATCTTCACGCCATGGTGGAGCAAAACTCCCGACTGGGCGAGATCGCGGACAGCCAGTTTGTGTCGGCTTTCCATGGCATGGATCCCATGCGAGCCAGGGCTCAGCAGCCCGAACAGGTACTTGACTGGTTGGACCTGCAGGCATTTGCACACAGTGTGCTGCGCGAACCCGAGTCGGATGAGTTCCTGCGCCGACTCCAGTTGCTTCAACGGGAAATCATCCGGCACGCACGCCATCACCCAGACCTCAGTCTCTTCGCCTGGCACTACCTGGCCAGCATCGAGACTCGGCGCTACAGCGCGACCCACGCCATTTTCGTCAGCGTGATGTGCAGTGTTGCCGCGAGAGAGGTCTTGCATTGGCCTGAAGCCACCATCGCGTCATTGACCGCTGCCGCACTGACCATGAATCTGGGCATGATGCCCTTGCAGGACGAACTGGCCCAGCAACTCTCCCCGGTGACCGCCGATCAGCAAAGCCAGATTGATGTCCATGCGACGCAGTCCGCGATCATGCTCGAGTCAGCCGGTGTGAAAAACCGCGCCTGGCTAACAGCCGTGAGACAACACCATACCGCCGGGCCGGGGCGAATCGAAGGTCGGCCTGTCGGATACGACCTGGCTCGGCTCATTCGTCGCGCGGACATCTTTGCCGCACAACTGTCGCCTCGCGCCGGGAGGGAACCAGTGGAGCCGGCCAGGGCCATGAAAGCCCTGTACAGGGATGAAAGAGGCGACGTTGACGAGGCTGGCGCCGCCTTGATCAAAGCGGTGGGCATCTATTCACCCGGCTCAATGGTGAAGCTGGCATCCAACGAGATCGGTGTGGTTCTGCGTCGGGGAGCCAAGACGACAGAGCCCACCGTGGCAGTGGTCATCAAGAAAGATGGCATTCCAACCGCTGATCCGATCATCCGGGAGACCAGTCAGCCAAGTACCAAAGTCGTCGCCAGCATTCCCAGGCGCATGGTGAAAGTCAACATTCCGCTGAGCAAGCTCTCTACGCTGGTTCAGCGTCCGGTCGTCCGCTAGGTATGCTGGGCATATCGTCCGACGGTGACGACGAATGATGGTACAGATCAGGACAGCAGCAAAACAGCTTGGCCCCTGATACCCTGCCGCTCCTCGGGCGTCAGGCGCTGCAGGTTTCTGACCATCAATGCCGTGCGGGGGCTCGCCGCCAGTTCGGCCTCATGGCGGTCCAAAAAATGCCAGTACAAGGTCGTCATCGGGCAGGCCTGTGGGCCGGTCCGTGCCTCTGGCCGAAACCGGCAGCCCTGGCAATGGTTGCTCATTCGGGACACGTACTGGCCACTGGCCACATAGGGCTTGCTGGTAAAGCGTCCCCCATTGGCATACAGCGCCATGCCCGCCACGTTGGGCAGTTCGACCCATTCGATCGCGTCCACGTACACCGCCAGAAACCAGTCGGCCACCTGGCGCGGATCGATCTCGGCCAGCAACGCGTATTGGCCCAGCAGCATCAGACGCTGGATGTGGTGGGCATAGCCGTGGCGCATCGTCTGGCCGATGGCATCACGCAGGCAGGCCATGTCGGTCTCGCCGGTCCAGTACCAGGCCGGCAGTGGCCGGTGGTGGCCAAAATGGTTGGCCTCACGCAGGCCGGGCATCTCCTGCCAGTAGACGCCGCGGATGAACTCGCGCCAGCCCAGCACCTGACGGATGAAGCCCTCCACACCAGCCAGCGGCAGCGCCTGCTCACCCCGCTCGCGGTGGGCCTGCTCGACGGCGTCGATGACCTCGCGCGGATGGATCAGGTGCAGGTTCAACGCCACCGACAGCAGGGAGTGCCAGCCGTAGGGCGTGTCGTTCCACATCGCATCCTGATAGGGCCCGAAGCCCAGCAGCCGCTCGTCGATGAAGCGCCGCAAAGCCTGCAGCCCCTGCTCGCGCGTCACGGGCCAGATGAAGTGATCCAGCGAACCGGGGTGTCCGGCGAAGCGCCGCCGCACCACCGCCATGACCTCGCGGGTAATGTCGTCCGGCTCGAAGCGCGCCGGCTCCGGGATCCAGCCCGGTCCCGTGCGGGGGTAGGCCTTGCGGTTGTCGGCGTCGAAATTCCACTGCCCGCCCAGCGGTTGGTCCCCGTCCATGAGGACGCGATGCTCGCGCCGCATCTCGCGGTAGAAGTGCTCCATGCGCCACTCGCGGCGGCCACGTGCCCAGCGGGCAAAGCGCTCGCGGCTGCACAGGAAGTGGGTGTCGGCATGCCAGTGCAGGGGTACGCCAGCGGCGGTGGCGGAGGCTTCCAGGCCTTGCTGCATCTGCCATTCGCCGCACTCGCACACATCCAGACGCACGGGTCGGATGCGCTGCAGGCAGCGGACAAGGCGGTCGGTGAAGCGGTCGGCGTGTCCCTCGGGCTCGTCCTCCAGCCCGATGTAGTCCAGGGGCCATCCCTGGGCCAGCACCTGCTCCCGGAAGTGCCGCATGGCCGAAAGGAACACGGTGATGCGGGCCTGGTGGCTCCAGACACCGGTGGACTCGCCGGGTGCCTCGATCATCAGCACCCGGTCCTGCGCAGGATCGAAGTCCGCCAGCGCAGGGTTGTTCAGCCAGAGCTGGTCACCCAGAATCAGCACCAGCCTGCGGACACCCGGGGTGCCGGACACGGCAGCTGTCATGCCGAAGGCCGGCGGGCCTGACCGCGGCAGCGGTCGCTGCAGTACTTGACCGCATCCCAGTTGCGCGCCCAGGCCTTGCGCCAGGTCATCGGGCGGCCGCACTGCTCGCAGGGCTTGGACGGAAGGAATGCCTTGTTGCCAGCATGGCCTTCACGGCGGCTCATGCCGTCACCCCTGCTGACATCGCACCGGCGCGCCAGCGCGCCACCGCTTCGCCGATGTCCTCCAGACGGGCCAGGTGGGTATGGCCGGCGACTGCCTCGCGGGTGCGCGGCCGGCGGGCCAGGCCAGCGCATTGGCCACCAGTCCAGATGTCCACGTTCGGTGGCAGCAGGCTGCGCAACTGTTCCAGCGCGTCGCGGGCATCCCGGGCCACGGTCGCGGCGCTGAAGCCCAGCGCCACCACCTGGGCCTGGCAGGCCTTGGTGGCCTGGGCGATGTCGGGCAAGGGGGTCTGCACCCCCAGCGCAACCGTCTCGCATCCCTCCAGCACCATCATGGCCTCGGCCATCATCAGCCCCAGCTGGTGCTGTTCGCCAGGCACCGTGGTCAGCAGCACCTGGGGCGGCTGGGCGGAACGGCCGGCCGCCGCCTGGCTGATGGCCTGGCGCAGCACGCGCAGCACCACCTCGGTGTAGAGGTGCTCCTCGAAGACCGCCAGCCGTCCTTCCAGCCACGACTGCCCCACCAGCGCATTCATGGGTGCCAGCCCGTCGCGCACCAGCGCCGACAGGCCGTGGGCCAGCAGGTACTGGTTGATCGATGCGCGCAAGCCCCGTGTCTGGTGCCGCCGCAGCAGGTTCATCCATTGCCGCAGGTGATCGGGCAGGTCCGGGGAATCGGGGTCGCCTGCCGACGCGCCCGCCGGCGCCGCCATCCGGATCTCCGCGCCCTGCGTATCCGGAGAGAGGGCCAGCAGGGCATCCAGCTGCAGGGCGACGATGGCACCGGGGCGGTGACCCGCGTCGATCAGCCGCCGGATGTGCCGCAGACGCAGCAGCTGTCCATCGTCGTAACGGCGCTCACCCTGGGCATCGCGCACCGGGGTCGGGAAGCCGTAACGTCGCTCCCAGACCCGCAGCGTGTCCTTGGACAGACCGGTGTCACGCTCGATGTCGGCGATGGTGTGGCTTGTATTTGTCATGGACAAATGATTCAATCAGTTCACAAATTATGGAGCGAAGCGCGTGAAACACCAATTTGTCATCGACAAAAGAGGACTCTCCCGCCGGACGCTGCTTTGCGGAGGTCTGGTCCTGGGCAGTCTGGGCAGCCCCCCGGCCATGGCCCGCACCAACGCACCAGCCACGCCCACCGCCTGCCCCGGCCTGCTTCAGCACCGCTTTGCACGGCTGCAGGACGGCGCCCCGCAGGACCTGTGCCAATA
>JAJPEW010000172.1 GCA_021166755.1 Hydrogenophaga sp.
CTGCGCGACCAGGCCGATGCCTACCGCACACGGCGCATCACCGGCCTGCGGCTGGCGTTGCCCGGACCCACTGGGGAAGACAACCGCCTGCGTTTCACTGCCCGGGGACTCATCGCCGGGGTGAGCCAGACAGCGGCAGACGCCCTGCACCAGGTGATGGCGGCGCTGATCAGCGGCAACCGGCTGGTGCTGGACAACACACAGGCGGCCAAGGTCGTGCATTCGGCGCTCCCCGCTTCCCTGCAAGAACGGGTGGCGGTGGATGCCGCGTGGATGGAACGGGACGTGACAGCGGTGCTGTTTGACGGTGCGGACGACGACGCCGACGCCCTGCAGGTGCGCCTGGCCGCGCGTCCGGGTCCGATCCTGCCACTGCTGCGGCCTGTGCCCGGCTACGACCTCACGCGCCTGGTGCACGAACGCACCCTGTCGGTAAACACCGCCGCGGCCGGGGGCAACGCCAGCCTGATGGCCATGGGCGCCTGAGGATGTCATGATCGGGTGCGCCGGCGATGGTGGCCGGCACACACCGCCCGACCTGACATGACCGACCAGACCCTGCTGATCCATCGCGCCGACTGCATCGCCACCTTCGACCATACCGATCCCTCGATGGGTCGTGAACTGAGGGACGCCTCCCTGCTGGTGCGCGGCCACACCATCGAATGGATGGGGCCGGCAGCTGAGGTATCCCCGGAGACATTGGCTGGCGCAGGTGAGGTGGTCGATGCGCGCGGCCATCTGGTCGTGCCCGGGCTGGTGAATACCCACCACCACATGTACCAGTCGCTCACCCGGGCCATCCCCGGGGTGCAGGATGCCGAGCTCTTCAGCTGGCTGCGCGGGCTCTATCCGATCTGGGCCGGACTGACGCCCGAGATGGTGCAGGTATCCACCCAGGTCGCGATGGCCGAGCTGCTGCTCAGTGGCTGCACCACCAGCAGCGACCATCTCTACATCTACCCCAACGGTATTCGCCTGGAAGACGCCATTGAAGGCGCCCAGCGCATCGGCATGCGCTTCGTGGCCACGCGCGGCAGCATGAGCGTGGGCCAGTCACTGGGCGGCCTGCCGCCCGACCGGGTGGTGGAAAAAGAGGACGCCATCCTCAAGGACAGCCAGCGCCTCATCGAGACCTGGCACGACGCGTCTCACGGTGCCATGGTGCAGGTGGCACTCGCGCCCTGTTCGCCCTTCTCGGTCAGCCCGGCGTTGATGAAGGCCAGCGCCGATCTGGCCCGCAGCTTCAAAGGCCTGGGCGTGCGCCTGCACACCCACCTGGCCGAGAACGACCACGACATCGCCTACAGCCGCGAGAAGTTCAACATGACACCGGCGCAGTATGCACAGCAACTGGGCTGGTTGGGCGACGACGTCTGGCACGCCCACTGCGTCAAGCTCGACGACGAAGGCATCTCACTGTTCGCCGCCAGTCGCACCGGCGTGGCGCACTGCCCCTGCAGCAACATGCGCCTGGCCAGCGGCATTGCGCCCATCCGGCGCATGGTGGATGCCGGCGTGCCGGTGGGGCTGGGTGTGGACGGCAGCGCCAGCAACGACGGGGCGCACATGGTCAACGAGGCGCGGCAGGCCCTGCTGCTGGCGCGTGTCGGTCGCGCCCTGTCAGCCCCCGAAATCCGGGACGGCAGGACCTTCTTCGGCTGTGACCTGGGCCCGGCCGAGATGACGGCGCGCGACGCGCTGCACATCGCCACCCGCGGCGGTGCGGCGGTACTGGGCCGGCGCGACATCGGCCACCTGACCGTGGGCATGTGCGCCGATCTGGCGCTGTTTGACCTGCGCACCCTGGGGTTTGCCGGCGGGGCCGTGCACGACCCCGTGGCCAGCCTGCTGCTCTGTGCCAGCCCGCAGGCTGCCTGGACCGTGGTCAACGGGCGGGTGGTGGTGCGCGAAGGCCAGCTGGCTTCGGTGGACTTGGGGCCCCTGATCGAACGGCACAACCGGCTGGCCCGGCAACTGGCCGAATCAGCCCGCAGCGCCTGACGCGCACAGGCTCAGGACTTGCCGGCCGTGAAACCGCCGTCGACCATCAGGTTCGCGCCGGTGATGAAGCTGGCCTCATCACTGAGCAGAAACAGCGCCGCATTGGCCACCTCTTCCGGCCGCCCCAGGCGCCCGATGGGATGAAGCCCGATCAGGAACTGCTTGGTCGCCGCGTCCAGGAGGGACAGCAGGGGCGTGTCGATGTAACCTGGGCCGATCGAGTTCACGCGGACCCCCTTGGCGGCGCCCTCCAGCGCCAGGGTGCGGGTCATGTTGACCACCCCGCCCTTGGCGGCGGTGTAGGCCGCGGTGTTGCTCTGGCCGAACACGCCCAGAATGGAGGCGCAGTTGACGATACTGCCACTGCCCTGGGCGTACATGACCTTGATCGACGCCCGTGCGACCCGGAACACACCCATCAGATTGATGTCCAGAATGCGCAGGAAGTCCTCATCGGTGTAGTCCTGCGCGGGGCTCAGTCCGCCGATCCCGGCGTTGTTGAACACGCCATCCAGCCGCCCGAAGCGCTGGACGGGGTCGGCCACCATGCGGTCCACCTGCTCGGTCGAGGACACATCGACCGGAATGAATGCACAACGGCCGGCGTACCGCTGGTCGAGTTCCGCCGCCCGGGCCTGGCCCTGGGAATCCGCCATGTCGGCCAGTGCCACGCGGGCGCCTTCGGCCAGACAGCGTTCCACGGTGGACAAACCGATACCACTCGCGCCGCCA
>JAJPEW010000195.1 GCA_021166755.1 Hydrogenophaga sp.
CCGGGGCAGCCGTTTCCGCCGGTGGGCAGCGCATGGGGACCGACCGATCCCGCGCCAGGGCTTCTCGCCGCCGGCGGTGTACTGGATGTTCCGACCTTGGTCGCCGCCTACTCCCAAGGCATCTTCCCCTGGTACAGCTCGGGTCAACCCATCCTGTGGTGGAGCACCGATCCCCGCATGATCCTGGAGCCTTGCCGGTTTCGCCTGCACCGCTCCCTGCGCAAAGAGATTCAGTCCCTGCTGCGGCAGGAAAGACTTCAGATCAGGGTTGACCACGACTTCTCCAGTGTCATTCGCCGTTGTGCACACACCCCTCGCGACGGGCAACAAGGGACGTGGATTCTTCCGTCGATGATCGAGGCCTACATCCGGCTGCACCGCAGCGGACTGGCGCACAGCGTGGAAACGTGGATCGACGGCGAACTGGTCGGCGGACTCTATTGCGTTGGGCTGGGCGGCATGGTGTTTGGGGAATCGATGTTCAGCCACCGCAGCAACGCCTCCAAGATCGCACTGGCTGCGCTGGTGGCGCTCTGCAGAGCCAGTGGCGTGTCGATGATCGATTGCCAGCAGGAAACGCGGCATCTCGCGTCCATGGGCGCTGACCCAGTGCCCCGCTCTGCCTTCGTGCAACGCCTGAAGCGCTCACTGCAGCAACAAGCCCCCTCCTGGCGGTTTGACCCCGTATACTGGATGCAGCTATTTGACGGCCACCACCCAGACGCGTGACGCACCTCAAGGACCTTCCGTTCCAGGCGCTCCAGTTCTACGCAACCGCGCCCTACCCCTGCAGCTATGTCCCTGGCCGCATGGCCCGTTCGCAGGTGGCCACCCCCAGCCACCTCATCCACAACGACACCTATTCCGAACTGGTCACGCGGGGATTTCGCCGCAGCGGAATGTTCATCTACCGTCCGTATTGCGACGGCTGCCAGGCATGCGTGCCTTTGCGGATTCCAGTTGACTCCTTCGCGCCCAATCGGACCCAGCGACGCTGTCTCCAGACGCATGGGACACTGCAGACCCGGGTCCTCAGCCTGTGCTTCGTACCTGAGCATTACGCCCTGTATCTGCGCTACCAGAATCATCGCCACGCAGGGGGCGGCATGGACCATGACAGTGTGGACCAGTACACGCAGTTCCTGCTGCAAAGCCGCGTGAACTCACGCCTGGTCGAGTTCTACCAGCCTGTCGAGGGCGGCGGTGAGCCACAACTCAAGATGGTGTCGATCGTCGATGTCCTCAACGATGGACTCTCGGCCGTGTACACCTTCTATGAGCCTGGAGACAAGGCTTCATACGGCACCTACAACGTGCTGTGGCAGATCGAGCAGGCCAGGCAGTTGAACCTCCCGTATGTGTACTTGGGTTACTGGATCGAGCAGAGCACGAAGATGCGCTACAAGACCGGTTTTCAGCCTCACGAGAAGCTGATTGATGGCCAGTGGATGTCGGCCACCCGCAGCGATCACGCATCGGCGGGTTGACGCAGCCTGCAGATCTTCATTTCATCTCATAAAATAGCGGTACACCACAGAACCGCCATGAGCAAACGATCAGATGCCTTGCCCAGCGCCCCGACCGTTCAGGTCATCGAGCGCATGTTCAACCTGCTGGAGGTCCTGGCCTCGCGAGAGGAACCCGTCTCCCTCAAGGAAATCAGCGAGAAGACGGGCCTGCACCCGTCCACGGCCCATCGCATCCTCAATGACCTGACCATTGGCCGCTTCGTGGACAGACCCGAAGCCGGCAGCTACCGCCTGGGTATGAGGTTGCTGGAACTGGGCAACCTGGTCAAAGCACGCCTGAACGTTCGTGATGCCGCCCTTGCCCCCATGCGGGAGCTGCACAAGCAGATCCAGCAGCCGGTCAACCTGAGCGTCAGGCAAGGTGACGAGATCGTGTATGTGGAACGTGCGTACAGCGAGCGCTCCGGCATGCAGGTGGTCCGCGCCATCGGCGGACGGGCCCCGCTGCATCTCACCTCGGTGGGCAAGCTGTTCCTGGCGGCCGACGAACCGCAACGGGTGCGTGCCTACGCCACCCGAACCGGTCTGGTCGGTAACACCCGCAACAGCCTGACCCAGCTGGCGGCCCTGGAGCGGGAACTGCAACAGTGCCGGCAAATGGGCGTGGCCCGGGACAACGAGGAGCTGGAACTGGGCGTGCGATGCATGGCGGCTGGCATTTATGACGATCAGTCCCGGTTGGTGGCGGGATTGTCCATTTCCGCGCCCGCCGACCGCATTGACGAGAACTGGCTTCCCAAACTGAAGGCCACGGCGGCCGAGATATCCGCATCACTCGGTTATCCGCACGCCCTGCGCCTCAGAGGCGCCTGAACAAGCGCTGGCATCACTGCAGAAACAACAAAGGGGCTGTGAGGCCCCTTCGTTGTTTATCGTGCGCACTCAGTAGAGAAGCCCAGAGGCACCAGACTCACCCCTGGGGCCGAGTCACCAGGGTTTGTGTCACCGGCTGATGATTGACAGCCGGCGTTCCCTGGTTTTCCACCCAGCGACGCACGCGCTCGGCATCCTGCAGGCGACTGACTTTTCCTGCGGAATCCAGGAACACCATGATCAGCTTGCGACCGGCCACACTGGCTTGCATGACCAGGCATCGACCGGCCTCAGAGATGTACCCCGTCTTCTGCAGACCAATGTTCCACTCCGGGTTGTGAACCAGGCGGTTGGAGTTGTTGTACTGCAGCACACGGCGTCCCACGTTGAGCTGGTAACCCGGTGATGTGGAGAGCTCCCGGAGAATGGGGCGTTGGTAGGCCACCGACACCAGTGTGGCCAGATCCCTGGCACTGGACTGGTTCTGGCTGAGCAAGCCGGTGGGCTCCACATAGCGGGTGTCATACATGCCCAGCTCGCGCGCCTTGGCGTTCATCAGACGGACAAAATGCTCCATGCCGCCCGGGAAGGTGCGCCCCAGCGCATGGGCTGCGCGGTTCTCGCTCGACATCAGCGCCAGATGCATCAACTCGCCGCGTGACAGCGTGGTACCCACCGCCAACCGGGAGCCACTGCCCTTGTGGGTATCAATGTCATCCGTCGTAATGGTGATCTGCTCGTCCATCGGCAGATTGGCATCGGCCACCACCAGACCTGTCATCAGCTTGGTCAGCGAGGCAATCGGAAGCACCGCCCCATCGTTCTTGCTGAACAGCACCTCGCTGGTGTCCTGATCGACCACGAGTGCGACACTGGAGTTCAGGTCCAAGGGGTCGTCGCTGGAACGCAACCCGAGACGTTCACCGACGGTCAGACGCGCGGGTGCCGCCACCCGGACCACTTCAGCCCGCGAGGAACGCGCTGCCGTGCGAATCGTCCCCGGACCGGCCTCGCGGCGCTGAGCCACCACCGTGCGGCCTTTCTTGCTGCGTGCCGACGCGGTCTTGGTACGCGTGCTCTTGCGCGCCGTGGCTTCTTTTCGGGTGGCCTTGGAGGGCTGCTTTTTGGCCGTCTTGCTGGCAACCGGCTTTTTGGACTTGTTGCTGGATGAAGCGGCGGACTCAGCCACCGGCCACATGACCGATAGCGAGATGAGTGCCATCATCAGCACCCTCAAGAAACCGCCAAACCTCAACTCACGCTTCACCATGGACCCTCTCCTTGCATCATTGCAAGCCGTAACGAAGTATAGAGAGCATCCAAAAAACAAGCAATATCAAATGCTTGTAAGAGACTTCTCAGCCAGCGCCGAAAAAGGCGCCTCTTTTGGGGGCACTTGGGAGGTTCCCCCAAGGAATTTTCCGCAAGTCCTTGATTCAAAAGGACTTGCGGATATTCACCATCACCCTTGGGCAGCGACCCGGTCGGCTTTGCTGTGCAGCTTGTTGAGAGCACTGAGGTAGGCCTTGGCCGATGCCACCACGATGTCCGGATCGGCGCCCACCCCATTGACCACGCGCCCCCCGTGCTGCAGACGCACCGTCACCTCTCCCTGGCTCTCGGTCGAACCGCTGGTGATCGCATTGACCGAGTAAAGCACCAGTTCAGCACCGCTCTTGACATGGCTCTCGATCGCCTTGAGAGAAGCGTCCACCGGTCCGTTGCCGTCGCTTTGCCCATGCATTTCCCGACCATCCACCGTGAACACCACGCTGGCGTGCGGCCGCTCGCCGGTTTCACTGTGTTGCGCCAGCGAAACCAGACCGTACTGCTCTTTTTCGGCGGTCACGCTCTCGTCGCTGACCAGCGCCAGGATGTCTTCGTCGAAGATCTCCGCCTTGCGATCCGCCAGTTCCTTGAACTTGGCGAAGGCGGTGTTGATCTCGGTCTCGGACTCCATCTCGATGCCCAGATCCTGCAGGCGCTGCTTGAAGGCATTGCGGCCGGAGAGCTTGCCCAGCACGATCTTGTTGGCGCTCCAGCCCACGTCTTCGGCGCGCATGATTTCGTAGGTATCCCGCGCTTTGAGGACGCCGTCCTGATGAATGCCCGAGGCGTGGGCGAAGGCATTGGCCCCCACCACCGCCTTGTTGGGCTGAACCACAAAACCGGTGGTCTGACTGACCATGCGGCTGGCGGGGACGATCTGGGTGGTATCGATGCCCACGTCGAGATCGAAGTAGTCCCGCCGGGTCCGGACCGCCATGACAATCTCTTCCAGAGAGCAGTTACCCGCTCTCTCGCCCAGACCGTTGATGGTGCACTCGACCTGACGAGCACCACCGAGCTTCACACCCGACAGCGAGTTGGCCACCGCCATCCCGAGATCATTGTGGCAGTGCACCGACCAGATGGCCTTGTCGGAGTTGGGCACCTTCTCGCGCAGGGTCTTGATGAAGTTGCCGTAGAGCTCGGGAATCGCGTAGCCCACCGTGTCGGGGATGTTGATGGTGGTGGCGCCTTCGTTGATGACCGCCTCCACCACACGCGCCAGGAAGTCGAGTTCTGACCGGTAGCCGTCTTCGGCGCTGAACTCGATGTCTGCACAAAGATTGCGTGCGAAGCGAACCGACTGCCGCGCCTGCTCAAGCACCTCCTCGGGCGTCATGCGCAGCTTCTTCTCCATGTGCAGGGGCGAGGTGGCGATGAAGGTGTGGATGCGAGAGCGCTGTGCACCGGCGAGCGCGGCTGCGGCACGAGAGATGTCGCGATCGTTGGCCCGTGCCAGAGAGCAGACCGTGGACTCCTTGATGGCGTTGGCGATGGCCTGCACGCAGTCAAAGTCACCATTGGAGCTGGCTGCAAAGCCCGCTTCGATCACATCCACCTTCATGCGCTCGAGCTGGCGAGCAATGCGCAGCTTCTCGTCCTTGGTCATGGACGCGCCGGGCGACTGCTCGCCATCGCGCAAGGTGGTGTCGAAAATGATCAACTTGTCGCTCATCTCTGTTCTCCGGTGTGCCCACTCGTGGAAGGCTCTTGAAAATACCCGCAGTTCCAAAACAAACGGCCCGCTGCGGGTGCAAACGGGCCGTTGTGTTGGAAATCGCGCGTGCTATTTCACCTGCCCGTCAAGGACATCGGCTAGTAGCAGGGCGACAGCGAATTTCATAACAATGCAATGTATCACATCAGGCCGACCGCGGTGATCATGAATTTCCATGAGTCCGATAGACGCCCACGCGCTCACTGGTGCAGACCACGCTCATCAGGCTCATCGGTGGACGTACTCACCACACTCACCGGCTTGCCTTTGGACTTGCGCCAGAGGTACATCCCGTAACCGGACAAGCCGTACAGGACAAAGAGGGCAAACAGAACGATGGGGGGGTGAATGTTGATGATGGCAATGCCCAGCGCCACCAGCACGATCGCCGCAAAAGGGACGCTCTTCTTCAGGCTCAAGTCCTTGAAGCTGTAGAACGGCACATTGGTCACCATGGTCAGCCCCGCGTAGAGCGTCAGCGCGAACATGAACCAGGTGACGTCATCGGGAGCGATTTCGATGTCGGTCATCAGCCAGATGAAGCCAGCCACCAGGGCCGCAGCGGCCGGTGACGGCAAACCTTGGAAATAGCGCTTGTCAACCACCCCGGTGTTGACATTGAAACGCGCCAGGCGCAGCGCGGCGCAGGCGCAATAGACAAAGGCCGCAATCCAGCCCCATCGGCCCAGATCGCGCAATGCCCATTCATAGGCAATCAGTGCAGGCGCCGCGCCGAAGGACACCATGTCCGAGAGCGAATCCATCTGTTCGCCGAAAGCGCTCTGGGTATTGGTCAGGCGCGCGACGCGGCCATCAAGACTGTCAAGCACCATCGCCACAAAGATACCCGTGGTGGCCAGGTCATAGCGGCCGTTCATGGCCATGACCACCGCATAGAAGCCGCCAAACAGGGCCGCCAGCGTGATCATGTTGGGCAACATGTAGATGCCTTTGGGGCGACGTGCCGCCTCAGGCGCGGGAGTAGCAATGGGATCGGTGCCGTCGTGCATGGAGATTCGGTTGGGTCCGCGAACGTCGCGGGCTGTCATGTTTCTGTACGCGCAGTGTAAGGCAGCAGAGGCAGGACCAGAAACGACAAGGGCCGCCACATGGCGGCCCCACCGGTCAGAAGTGGCCGGCATTCACCAGCCACGTCCGATCAGTTGCGGGTCTGGTCGACCAGCTTGTTTTTGGCGATCCAGGGCATCATGGCGCGCAGCTGAGCACCCACCACCTCGATCTGGTGATCAGCGGTGTTGCGGCGGCGGGCGGTCATGCTCGGGTAGTTCAGCCGGCCTTCCTGGATGAACATCTTGGCGTAGTCACCATTCTGGATGCGCTTGAGGGCATTGCGCATGGCGGCGCGCGACTGCTCGTTGATCACCTCGGGGCCGGTCACGTACTCGCCGAACTCCGCGTTGTTGGAGATCGAGTAGTTCATGTTGGCGATGCCGCCTTCGTAGATCAGGTCGACGATGAGCTTGAGCTCGTGCAGGCACTCGAAGTAGGCCATCTCGGGAGCGTAGCCGGCTTCGACCAGGGTCTCGTAACCCATCTTGATCAGTTCGACAGCGCCGCCGCACAGCACGGCCTGCTCGCCGAACAGGTCTGTCTCGGTCTCTTCCTTGAAGTTGGTCTCGATGATGCCGGCCTTGCCGCCACCGTTGGCCATGGCGTAGCTCAGGGCCAGGTCACGGGCCTTGCCGGACTTGTCCTGGTGCACGGCCACCAGGTGGGGAACGCCGCCGCCCTGGGTGTAGGTGTTGCGCACGGTGTGACCGGGGGCCTTGGGAGCGACCATCCACACGTCCAGATCAGCGCGGGGCACGACCTGGTTGTAGTGCACGTTGAAGCCGTGGGCAAACGCCAGCGAAGCGCCTTGCTTGATGTTGGGTTCGACGTTGTTCTTGTAGACCTCGGCGATCTGCTCGTCGGGCAGCAGGATCATGACCACGTCAGCGGCCTTCACGGCGTCGTTGACTTCCATGACGGTCAGGCCGGCCTTGCCGACCTTGTCCCAGGACGCACCGCCCTTGCGCAAACCGACCACGACCTTGACGCCGCTGTCGTTCAGGTTCTGGGCGTGGGCGTGGCCTTGCGAGCCATAGCCGATGATCGCGACGGTCTTGCCCTTGATCAGGCTCAGATCACAGTCCTTGTCGTAGAAAACTTTCATGAGGTTGCTCCGGTTGAAATTCTGAAAAACCAACAATGGTAAGGGACGGGGGCGTCAGACCCTGAGGACCCGCTCGCCGCGGCCAATGCCACAGGCACCGGTGCGGACGGTCTCGAGAATGGCACTGCGGTCGATCGCACTGAGGAAGGCATCGTTCTTGGCCTGGTCGCCGGTCAGTTCGATGGTGTAGCTCTTCTCGGTCACATCGATGATGCGACCACGGAAGATGTCGGCCATGCGCTTCATCTCCTCGCGCTCCTTGCCCACGGCACGGACCTTCACCAGCATCAGCTCGCGCTCGGTGTAGGCCCCTTCTGTCAGGTCCACCACCTTCACGACCTCGATCAGGCGGTTGAGGTGCTTGGTGATCTGCTCGATGATGTCATCCGACCCGGTGGTCTGGATGGTCATGCGCGAGAGGCTGGGGTCCTCGGTCGGCGCGACCGTGAGGGACTCGATGTTGTAGCCGCGGGCAGAAAAAAGGCCAACCACCCGGGAAAGAGCGCCTGCTTCGTTTTCAAGCAGGACAGCGATGATGTGTTTCATGTTCGATTCCTCTTTTCTGAGCCCTCCCCTGCGCACGGTAATGCGCAGGCTCGGCTGCAGATAGATTCGTCAGGAAGATGCCACCCGGCCGCAAGGGACAGGTGGCGACGGACTTCAGAGCTCCTCGGAGCCCAGCAGCATTTCGGTGATGCCCTTGCCGGCCTCCACCATCGGCCAGACGTTTTCTGTCGGGTCGGTGCGGACGTCGATGAAGACACAACGGTCCTTGATGGCCCGTGCCTCACGCAAGGCAGCCTCGACGTCCTGGGGACGCTCGACCAGCATGCCGACGTGCCCGTAGGCTTCGGCCAGCTTGACGAAGTTGGGCAGCGCATCCATGTAGCTGTGGCTGTAGCGGCCCTGATAAATCAGTTCCTGCCACTGGCGCACCATGCCCAGGTAGCGGTTGTTGAGCGACAGGATCTTGACCGGTGTGCCGTATTGCTGGCAGGTCGACAGCTCCTGAATGTTCATCTGGATTGAGCCTTCGCCGGTGACGCACCAGCAGTCGGCATCCGGTTTGGCCAGCTTGATGCCCATGGCGTAGGGCAAGCCCACCCCCATGGTGCCCAGACCGCCCGAGTTGATCCAGCGACGAGGCTCATTGAACTTGTAGAACTGAGCCGCGAACATCTGGTGCTGACCCACGTCGGACGTGATGTAGCAGTCATCGTCCTTGGTCAGGTTCCACAGCGTCTCGACCACCATCTGCGGCTTGATCACCTGGGTGTTGGCGCGGTCGTAGCGCAGGCAGTCACGCGACCGCCAGCCCTCGATCGTGTCCCACCACGCCGCCAGTGCCTTGTCGTCCGGCTTGGCCTGGCTCTCGCGGATCATGTTGATCAGCTCGGTCAGCACGTCCTTGACATCGCCGACGATCGGCACGTCCACCTTGACGCGCTTGGCGATGCTGGAGGGGTCGATGTCGATGTGGATGATCTTGCGCTCGACCGAGGCAAAGTGCTTGGGGTTGCCGATCACCCGGTCGTCGAACCGCGCACCCACCGCCAGCAGCACATCGCAGTTCTGCATGGCGTGGTTGGCCTCGATCGTGCCGTGCATGCCCAGCATGCCCAGGAACTTGCGATCGGTGGCCGGATAGGCGCCCAGACCCATGAGGGTGTTGGTCACCGGGTAGCCGAGCATGTCGACCAGCGTGCGCAGTTCGGGCACCGCATTGCCCAGCAACACACCGCCACCGGTGTAGATGTAGGGGCGCTTGGCGTTCAGCAGCAGTTGCAGAGCCTTTCGGATCTGCCCACCGTGACCCTTGCGCACCGGGTTGTACGAACGCATCTCGACCGACGTGGGATAGCCCGTCCAGGTCGCCTTGTTGAAAGACACGTCCTTGGGAATGTCGACGACGACCGGGCCGGGCCGGCCAGTGCGTGCGATGTGGAAGGCCTTCTTCATCACATCGGCCAGTTCGCGCACGTCCTTGACCAGGAAGTTGTGCTTGACCACGGGGCGGGTGATGCCGACCGTGTCGCACTCCTGGAACGCATCGGAGCCAATGGCTGCGGTGGGCACCTGACCGGTGATGATCACCATCGGAATGCTGTCGGTGTAGGCCGTCGCGATCCCGGTGATGGCATTGGTCACGCCCGGACCGGAGGTCACCAGGGCAACACCCACGTCACCAGTGGCACGGGCATACCCGTCGGCGGCATGAACAGCGGCCTGCTCGTGACGCACGAGCACGTGCTGCATGGTGTCCTGCTTGTACAGGGCATCGTAAATGTAGAGAACCGCACCACCGGGGTAGCCCCAGATGTACTTGACACCTTCGGCCTGCAGGGCACGCACCATGATTTCGGCGCCCATCAGCTGTTCGGTAGCGGGAGATTGGCCAGCAGCAGCGGCCGTCGAGGCCAGTTCGGCCTTGGAGATTTCCATGATCAACCTTTCGGGTATTTCTCTGACGAAAAACCTTGGGTGCCCCTTCACCCACTCTTGTGAAGCGGTGTCGGGACTTGAGGCCAATGGACATGAGCGGACACATACCCCGCCGGACCTTGACCCGTTTGCCTGATGAATTGCAGCGACCATTATCGCACTGCAACAAGACTTTTCCAAACGGGTGCGAATTCAGCCTGCAAAAAACCGTGCACGACAGCGGAATGCGACAATCCGTCGCCAAATAACCACGCAACCGATGAACCAGCCTTTGACCACTTCCGATCGCGGACCCGACCTCATTGCCCCACCCCTGCCCCGCCGCATGGCCTGCTGGATTTATGAAGGCATGCTGATGTTCGGCGTGGTATTCATCGCCGGCTATCTTTTTTCCACGCTCACCCAGACCCGGCATGC
>JAJPEW010000075.1 GCA_021166755.1 Hydrogenophaga sp.
CGCGTCCGTAAACACCGGGGTCGATGGTGTAGGAGTAACCGCCGGTGCGCAGACGCTCCAGAACCGCTTCCACCAGCCGGGGGGCGACCGCCGGACCGGCACCATATTGCTGGCGCAGGCTCTGCGCCAAGGCCAGCGTCCGGGGGTTGAATCCACCCGGCAGCTCGGTGAAATCCTGGAGGGCGACCGTGGACTGGCGGGGTCCATGGCGGAAGGCCAGGTGGCTGCGGCCCCGAAAGCGCATCAGGTCCGTCACCGGGCGTGTGCTCATCCACTGCAGATCGGGCGTCATGAAGGCGCGGCCTCTGGGCAGTTCCGGCGGCTCGACCGCCGCCTCAAGCATCACCAGCCAGGGCTGAAAGCTCGGCTCCATGGTGATTTCGTAGTCCACCGGCTGGCCCAAGGGTTGCAGTTCGGCCTGGATCTCCATGCTGGCGGGAAAGCCCGAACGCAGGGGGCGCCATCGAACACCATCGAAGTCGCTGAGCACCGGGCCGCGGAAGTACAGATCCCGCATCGGCGGAATCTCTCCGTCGAAGCGCACCCGCATGGCGATGCCGTCATCGGCGGCCAGTCGGGCCACTTGGCCCACCTGCATTTCGCCCGACAGACCCGTGCGCCCCGTCATGGCATCGGACGGCGTTCCCCACAGCGGCGCCATGCGCGGGAACAGCATGAACAGCACCAGCATGACCGGGGCCCCCAGGAGTGCCATGCGGCCGGCGATCCACGCCGATTGCCGAAGGGGAGGGTGCCCCACGGGCATGTGGGCATTGACCAACGCGGTGAGCAGTCCCAGCAGGGCCAGCAGAATGCCTGCGGCGGTCAGCAGGGACTGCGAATAGAAGAAATGCGTCAGCAGCGTGAAGAACGCCAGAAAGAACACCACAAAGGCATCGCGCCGGGCGCGCATTTCCAGCGTCTTGAGCGCCAGCAGCACCACAATCAGGGTCACACCGGCGTCGCGACCAAGCAGGGTGCGGTGCGTCATCCAGGTGGCCGCCAGCGTGATCGCCAGCAAGGTCAGCCGCCAGGGCCAGGCGGGCAGGGGGCGGCCCTGCAGGGTGATGTGCGCGCGCCAGCCCAGCACGGCCACCGCCATGGCCGCGCACCAGACCGGAATGTGACCCACCTGCATCAGCAGGACCCAGCCGACCACGGCCAGCAGGAACAGGGTGTCGCGTGTGTCGCGCGGCAGGGAGCCGGATCGCCAGGCAGCGAGGTTCAGCATAGGGCCAGCGCCTCCAGGCAGCGTGCGCGGTGGCTGGGGCCGGAATCCGGGGGAATCTCGCGCCCGGGCAGTCTCAGGCCGAACACCAGATCAAGCCGATCCGCCTGCAGCACCCATGCGGTCAGCCGCGAGAGGCGGCTTTCGGGGTCCGGGGCACCGCAGGTGGCGTAGTCCAGCCACAGCAGGGATCGTTGCGAACTGCTGGCGTCCCGGCTGACCAGGTCGTCCCGTCCTGCGGCAAAGCTCTGCGCGGCTTTCTTCCAGACCACGGACCGCAGCGGATCACCGCGCCGGTAGGCCCTGACCCCGTCGAATTCCCCCGAGCTGCGCACGACCGATGCGCCAGCATGGCCGGGTTGCGGCTCACCGGCAGGCAATGGCGGGGGATGCAATTCGGCCTTGGGGTAGGCCAGCAGGCGAGATGCCGGTCGCCAGACGGTCCAGACACGGAAGGTGCCCAGGGGAAACAGGGTGCTGGCGGAGAGGGCAGGCAAGTCATGCCAACCCCGGCGGGTGACCTGCCACGCCGTGTGCACTTCGGCCCCGGACTGGGCGGGTACATCCGTCCAGGTCAGGTGGGCAGTGTCGTCGCCGATGTCCGTGACCGTCAGCGCAATGCCGTAGCGGGCCTGGCGGCTGATGTTGGCCAGCCGGATGTCCAGACGCGCAGCGTCCCCAGCGTGCACAGGTGCGGGCGGTGTCAGGTGCAGCGACAACCCGCGAAGATTGCCGTGACAGATGTGCATGCCCACCACCGCGCTGCCCGCCAGCAGGAAGGTCAGCAGATAGCCCAGATTCAGCTGGTAGTTGATGCTGGCCACCAGCAGGAGCAGCAGCGTCAGGCCCAGCATCCAGCCGGGGCGTGTGGGCAGGATATAGACGTTGCGGTGCGTCAGCGCCAGGGTGTCGGTGCGTGGCAGGCGGCTGTGAAACCAGCGGCGCAGGGCACGCCGGCCCTGGGTCAGCGGTCCGCCGGACGAGACACCCGGCACCGCGCCCTCAGACCGTTGGCGCCATGGCAGGTGGGCTGTCAGCTTCATCAGGGCAGAGGAATGGCGTCGAGCATGGCGCGCACCTGCTCGGCGGATCCCCGCCCGGCATCGGCCACAGGGACCAGGCGGTGCGAGACCGTCTGCGGCAGCACATCGGCGATGTCATCGGGGGCCACGTAGTCGCGCCCTTTGAGGTAGGCCTGAGCTTTGGCCGCACGGACCACCGCCAAGGCCGCGCGTGGCGACAGGCCCTGCACGAACCAGCGCCCCGAGCGGGTGGCCTGGATCAGGTCCTGGAGATAGTCGAGCACCGCATCGGCGGTGTGCACCGCCGCCACGGCCGCCTGCAGTCGCCGCAGGTCATCAAGACCCAGCACCGGCTTCAGGCGCTCCAGCATGTCCCGGCGGTCCGATCCCTTGAGCAGTTCCCGTTCGGCCGACCGGTCGGGATAGCCCAGCGACAGCCGCATGTGAAAGCGGTCCAGCTGGGACTCCGGCAAGGGGAAGGTACCCAGCTGATCCTGGTGGTTCTGGGTGGCAATGACGAAGAAGGGCTCGGGCAGGGCGCGGGTTTCTCCTTCCACGGTCACCTGCTTTTCTTCCATGGCTTCCAGCAAGGCGCTCTGGGTCTTGGGGCTGGCACGGTTGATCTCGTCGGCCAGCAGCACCTGCGAAAACACGGGACCCGGGTGAAACACGAAGGTCTCGCGCCCGCGTTCGTAGACCGAAATGCCCACCAGATCGCCGGGCATCAGGTCGGCCGTGAACTGAACCCGCGAGAATTCCAGTCCGAAGGAGGTGGCCAGGGCGTGCGCCAATGTGGTCTTGCCCACTCCCGGGACGTCTTCGATGAGCAGGTGTCCGCCCGCCAGCAGGCAGGCCACGGCATCGGCCACCTGGGGCTGTTTTCCAACGATGACCGTGTTAAGCTGGTTCAGCAGTGCTTGAATTTTTGAGTCGGCGTGCATGCCGGCAACCATACCGCAAAACCGCCATGGGACAGGCCACCGGATATTTCACCCACAAGGAATGCTGGCGTCATGAAATGGGCGCAGGCCACCCCGAATGCCCGGCACGGCTGGACGCGATCGAAGACCGCCTGCGGGCCACGGGCCTGGGCGATGTGCTTGACCGCCGCGAAGCGACGGCAGCGGCGCTCGCCGATCTGGAACTGGCCCATGGACGCATGCACCTGGCGGCCCTGCGCGGCCTCTCGGACAACCTGCGCGACGAGATCGCCGCAGGCGGCCCGACCCATGCCCAGGTCGACCCCGACACGTCGATCAATGTGCACTCCTGGGATGCCATCCTGATGGCCGCCGGCGCGGCGATCGATGCGACCGATGCCGTGATGGCCGGCGAACTGGCCAATGCGTTCTGTGCGGTGCGCCCGCCCGGACATCACGCCACGCGCAACCAGGCCATGGGTTTCTGCTTCGTCAACAACGTCGCGGTGGCCGCGAAGTACGCCCTGGAGCGGCACGGGCTCAAGCGGGTGGCCATCGTCGACTTCGATGTCCACCACGGCAACGGCACCGAGGACATCGTGGCCGGTGATGAGCGGATTCTCATGTGCAGCTTCTACCAGCACCCGTTCTACCCGCCCTGGGACCATTCCAGCGCGCCCAACCTGGTGAACCTGCCGGTGCCAGCCTACACCCGAGGCATGGATATTCGCGAGCTGGTCGACATGATGTGGCTGCCCCGGCTGGAGGCGCACAAGCCCCAGATGATCTTCATCAGTGCCGGCTTCGATGGCCACCGCGAGGACGACATGGGGCAGCTGGGGCTGGTCGAGTCCGACTACGTCTGGATCACCGACCGGCTGGTGGACATCGCCCGCCGCCATGCCAAGGGCCGCATCGTCAGCTGCCTGGAGGGCGGCTACGACCTCAGTTCGCTTTCGCGCAGCGTCGAAGCGCATATCCGGGCCCTGGCCGGAC
>JAJPEW010000237.1 GCA_021166755.1 Hydrogenophaga sp.
TCCCCTGCGGGGGGAAGGGCATGCCACACGCCTGACCAAGATCCGGATTGACGATATCGCGCTCGCGCGCCTGAAGGTGCAGGGGCATTCCCCGGACACGATCCCCGCCAAGGGCGAGCGAGTGACCATGCGCAACAACGCCAACCTGTCCACCGGCGGCACGGCCACCGACGTGACCGACGATGTCCACCCGGAGGTGGCGGCCCGGGCAGTGATGGCCGCGCGCATGATCGGTCTGGATGTCTGCGGTGTGGACGTGGTCTGCGAGAGCGTGCTGCGGCCGCTGGAAGAGCAGAGCGGCGGCATCGTCGAGGTCAATGCGGCCCCTGGCCTGCGCATGCACATCTTCCCGTCCTTCGGCAAGGGACGGGCGGTGGGTGAAGCCATCATCGACCACCTGTATCCGCCGGGCGACGACGGCCGCATTCCGGTGGTGGCCGTGACCGGCACCAACGGCAAGACCACCACCGCGCGGCTGATTGCCCACATCATGGCCTGCAGTGGCCTGCGCGTGGGCATGACCAACACCGACGGCGTGCATGTCAACGGCCGCCAGACCGACAGTGGTGACTGCTCGGGGCCCAAGAGTGCCCGCAATGTGCTGCTGCATCCCGACGTCGATGCCGCGGTGTTCGAGACGGCGCGTGGCGGCATCCTGCGTGAGGGCCTGGGGTTCGATCGCTGCCAGGTGGCGGTGGTGACCAATATCGGTGCCGGTGATCACCTGGGGCTGAACTACATCACCACGGTCGAAGACCTGGCTGTCCTCAAGCGTGTGATCATCCAGAACGTGGCGCCGCAAGGCTATGGTGTGCTCAACGCCACCGATCCCCATTGCGTGCGCATGGCCGAGGTCTGCACGGGCAAGGTCATCATGTTTGCCCGCGACGGCCAGCATCCCGTGCTGGCCACGCACCGCGCCCAGGGACATCGCGCGGTGTGGGTCGAGGATGGTCAGATCGTCGCCGCCGAGGGAGATGCCCGGGTGACGGTACCCCTCAAGGACGTGCCCATCACCCGCGATGGCACCATCGGTTTCCAGGTCGAGAACGCCATGGCGGCCCTGGCCGGCGCCTGGGGCGTCGGTCTGTCTTGGGACGCGATCCGTCAGGGGTTGGCGAGCTTTCGCAGCGATGTGGGCTCCGTGCCCGGTCGCTTCAATCTGATGGACTACCGGGGCGCCACGGTCATTGCCGACTATGGCCACAACCCGGATGCCATGCGTGCCCTGGTCGCTGCCGTGCAGACCATGCCCGGCCAGCGTCGCAGCGTGGTCATCAGTGGTGCCGGCGACCGGCGTGACGAGGACATTCGCGAACAGACGCAGATCCTGGGGCAGGCCTTTGATGACGTCATCCTCTACGAGGATGCCTGCCAGCGGGGCCGCGCCAGCGGCGAGGTGGTCGGGTTGCTGCGGCAGGGCCTGGAAGGTGCCACCCGCACGCGCCATGTCGAGACCATCCAGGGCGAATTCCTGGCGATCGACACCGCACTCTCGCGCTTGCAGCCGGGCGACCTGTGTCTGGTCCTGGTGGACCAGGTGCAGGAGGCGCTGGATCACCTGAAAGCCCGCTGCCAGTCTGCCGCCTGATGCACGACGGCCGTGACTGGGGTGTGGTCGTGGTCTTTGCCACGGTCTACCTCGGCATGTTTCTGGGCGGGCTGCCGCGACTGAAGCTGGACCGCTCAGGCGTGGCGCTGCTGGGTGCGATCGCTGTGATCGCGTTGACCGGCATGACCCTGGAAGAAGCCGCCCGCTCGGTCGATCTGCCGACCATCGTGCTGCTGTTTGCCTTCATGGTGGTGGCAGCCCAGATGCGGCTGGGGGGCTTCTACACCGAGGTCACGCGCCGGGTGGGTGGCATGCCCCTGTCGCGGCCTGGTCTGCTGGCTACCCTGATTGCCGTGGCCGGCGCCATGTCGGCCGTGTTCTCCAACGACATCATCTGCCTGGCCATGACCCCGGTGGTCGTGCGCCTGTGCCTGCAGCGCGGTCTGGATCCTCTGCCCTTTCTGATCGGCCTGGCCTGTGCCGCCAACATCGGCTCGGCCGCCACGCTGATCGGCAATCCCCAGAACATGCTGATCGGCTCGGTGCTGCGCCTTGATTTCGGGGTGTACTTGCGCGCAGCGGCCGTGCCGGTGATCGTCAGCCTGTGCCTGCTGTGGGCATGGCTGGCTTACGGTCCGGGCGCACGGCGGGGGGCGGTCGAACTCCAGCGGCCGATCGGCATCCGGCTGGACGCCGCCGACGCGCCCGTCTTTGATCGCTGGCAGACCGCCAAGGGCCTGACGGTGGCCGGCGTGCTGATGATGGTGTTCCTCTTCACCGGTTGGCCGCGCGAGGTGGCCGCCCTCGTGGGTGCGGGTGTCCTGCTGCTGAGTCGCCGGCTGCATTCATCGCACGTGATGGGCTTCGTCGACTGGCCGCTGATTCTGTTGTTCATCGGCCTGTTTGTGGTGAATCACGCCTTTGAGACCACCGGGCTGGCGGCCGAGGCGGTCGCCTGGCTGCGCACACAGGGGGTGCATCTGGATCAGCCGGGGCCCCTGCTGGTGGTGGGGGTTCTGCTGTCCAATCTGGTCTCCAACGTGCCCGCCGTCATGCTGCTCCTGCCGCACCTGGGGGCCGATCCGGCTTCGTCCGGCATCCTGCTGGCACTGGTCAGCACCTTCGCTGGCAACCTGCTGCTGGTGGGTTCGATCGCCAACCTGATCGTCGCTGATCTGGCCGCCAAGGAGGGCGTGGTGCTGGACTGGAAGCGGCATGCCATGACCGGTCTGCCGGTCACCCTGGCTTCCGTGGCGGTGGTCTGGGTCTGGCTGGTGTGGCGGGGCTGACGGGTTGATCCGGCGGCTTCAGTCTTGCCCGGCGAGCGAACGGATGTCGGTCTCGTAGTCCCTGAGGACGCGCACCGAATGCGCACGCTGCTCCGGTGTGGTGCTGTTGTGCAGAGCCGCGTATGCCTCACAGCCATGCCGGATGACCTGAGCGGTGGGGTGATCGGTCGCCTGTCGGGGAGGCAGTCGCCTGGCCAGCCATTCGCCGGCGGCGCGTTCCTTGACCGTCTGGCGTGTGGCACCGGGCGGGAGGGCCTGCCACTGCCGGATCATGTCGCGCAGCTCGGCGGCCAGGCGCAGGCGCTCCTGCTGGGTTTGCTGCGGATCAAAAGGCGAGCGGGCCAGGCCCTGGCGAACCAGCGCTTCCTGATCGCGGCTGAGCGGTCCGTACAGGGTCTCGTAGCGGTCCAGCAGGCGTTCGGTGCGCCGGTTCAGCCGCTGCTCCGGTGAGCCGCGCAGGAAGTCCTTCTCAAAACTCTCATGGCTCTTGTGCTGGTGACGCTCGAAGTGGGCCATCTGCGTCGCATCCAGCTGCACGGCCAGCCGGGCCAGGGGGGCACCGGCGTGCTCGGCCATCCTGACCCAGGCCTCCCGCAGATCGTCGTACTGGCGGCACACGGCCTCGGCGGTGACATTGTGCTGGGCCATGTCCTGCCAGCGCTTGAGCAGCGCGGCGTAGCGGGGCAGTTCCTGCGACCGGTGCCAGGCCATGAAACGGTCGATGTCCGACCGGATCTGCGCGGACTGGCTGTCGTTCAGGTCTGCGTAGCCGTCGATCCACCAGTAGATGAGATTGGGGGCTTGACCGTAGCCGATGCGCAGGGCGCTGCAGGCACCCAGCGCCAGCAGCGCCAGCGTGGCGGCGATAATCTTCAGCCATGTCAACAAGGGGCCGGCAGCGCCCACAGGAGTGAGGTTCATGACGTTCCCGGTGGATGTGGTGGTGATGGCGGCGGGCAAAGGCACCCGGATGAAGAGCCTGAGGCCCAAAGTGTTGCACCGTCTGGGCGGTCGTGCACTGGCCCAGCATGTGCTCGACACCGCCGCACGGGTATCCGCCCGATCGGTGGTGGTGATCACCGGTCATGGGGCCGATCAGGTGGAGGCTGGTCTCCAGGCACCCGTGGGTGCCGATGGACAGGCGCTGGATCTGCGCTTCGTGCGCCAGGAACCCCAGCTGGGCACTGGCCATGCCGTGCAGCAAGCCGTGCCGCTGCTGCCCGACGATGGCGTGACCCTGGTGCTTTCGGGTGATGTGCCCCTGACCCGTGCCGAGACCCTTCAGGCACTCATCACGCAATGTGGCGGTGAGCGGCTGGCGCTTCTGACGCTGGACATGCCCGACCCCACGGGCTATGGACGCATCGTTCGTGCGGAAGACGGTGCCGTGAGCGCCATCATCGAGCACAAGGACGCCTCCGATGAGCAGCGGGCCATTCGCGAAATCTACAGCGGCATCATGGCCGTGCCGACCCGGCTGCTGCGTGGCTGGCTGTCCCGCCTGGACAACCGCAACGCCCAGGGCGAGTACTACCTGACGGATGTGGTTCGGTTTGCCGTGGCCGATGGTCTGAGGGTCGAGGCCTGCCGCATCGCCGATGCGGTGCAGGTGGCGGGGGTGAACAGCCCGCGCCAGCTGGCCGAACTGGAGCGGGCCTACCAGCGCCAGGTGGCCGATGAGCTGATGGACCAGGGGGTGCGTCTGGCCGATCCGGCGCGTCTGGATGTGCGTGGAACGCTCATCTGTGGTCAGGATGTCGAGATTGATGTGGGCTGCGTGTTCGAAGGGCGGGTCGAGCTGGGCGCCGGTGTGCGCATCGGCGCCCACTGCGTGATTGCCAACGCGGTCATTCAGGCGGGCGCGGTCATCCACCCATTCACGCACATCGACGGTGAGAAGTTGGGCGTCAGCGTGGGCGCCGGTTCCCTGGTCGGCCCGTTTGCCCGCCTGCGTCCGGGAGCCCTTCTCGGGAACGAGGTTCACATCGGCAACTTCGTCGAGGTGAAGAACAGCAGCCTGGCCGATGGCGCCAAGGCCAATCACCTGGCGTATCTGGGCGATGCCACCGTAGGTGAACGCGTGAACTACGGCGCCGGCAGCATCACCGCCAATTACGACGGCGCCAACAAGCACCGCACCGTGATCGAGGCCGATGTGCATGTGGGCAGCAACTGTGTGCTGGTCGCGCCGGTGACCATCGGCGCCGGGGGCACGGTGGGTGCCGGCTCCACCATCACCAAGAGCACGCCGCCGGGCAGTCTGTCGGTGGCCCGGGGTCGGCAGGCGTCCATCGCGGACTGGAAGCGACCCACCAAGGTCGCCCGCAAGAAGGACTGATCCGGCTGTTGAGGGCGGTCAGGCGCGGCGCCGGCCGGTGGGCGGGCGCTGCCGCGCCATCTGCTCGAACATGTCTTCGTTGTTCAGGTTCATCAGGCCCGACAGGCCCATGACCTCGGAGTCGCGGAAGCCGTGCGTCTGGCTTTGCGTCTGCTCGAACTCGGAGAACTGGGATTCCAGCTGCTGGCGGGCACTTTCGCGCGGCTCCTCGACGGCCCTTGGCGGTGGCAGTTCGGCCAGGTTCAGCTGGCGGCGGAAGTCCGCCGGCGACGGCATCCGGTGAATGCCGTTCTTGAGAAACACGAAGCGCACACCCGCCGTCTTGAGGATGCGGTTCTTCACCTTGAGCATGTGTTCCTTGGCCTTGGCATTGCTCAGGTGGAACTGCTCGATGTCGAAGGCGAACATGGGCCTTCCGTCCTCGCCGAACACCGCAAAGTCCACCCGGAACTGCTGCAGCCGCTCTTCGGCACGCTTGCGGTTGGTGGTCTTGCGCACCGACAGCATGTCCTGCAGGCGCAGGTTGGGCAGCACCACCTGGCCGGGAAAGGTGTCGTGCAGGTAATCCAGCATCTGGACCTGCTCAGGGGTCAGCAGCCGTTCGGGCGTGTAGCGGTCATCCCGCCCGGACGTGGGAGTTTGCCGCCGTCGCCAGACGAACAGCCCACCCCCTAGCACCAGCAATGCCGCAGCCGAAGCCGCGATCCATGTCAGCATGCAACCTCCTGAGTTGTAAAGTATTAATTGGCAGGGAATTTTAGAGGTTGGTGACAGCGTGGGTGCACTTTGATGAATTTGTTACAGACACCTGACAAACGGTCATCGCCTGCCGGTGAGCGTTCGGGCCATCAGACGGACGGCATGCGCGACGGCAGCGGCAGGCGGGGGTCGAACTTGGCGCGCTTCACACTGAAGAATGCCTTGACGTTGCGCACATTGGCGTCCGAGGTGAACAGGCGCTGTGTCAGGGCCAGGTAGTCGGGCATGTCCCGGGTGTGGATCACCAGCATGAAGTCAGGCCCTGGGCTGACCCGGTAGCACTGCTGTACCGACGGCTCGGCCACGGCACGGGCCTCGAAGTCGTCCAGCCGCCCGGCGTCCTGCCGTTCCATCACCACCTCGACCAGCGCGGTGAGTCCATGGCCGATCAAGGGTGCCAGCCGGTCAGCGCTGAGCACGGCGACTTCCCGCTCGATCAGGCCCAGCTGGCGCAGCCGCTTGACCCTGCGCAGGCTGGTGGGGGGTGACACGTGGGCCGCCTCGGCCAGGGCGACGTTGCTCCGGGCGGCGTCGGTCTGCAACTGGTCCAGCAGTTTCAGGTCGATGTCATCAATGAAATGATCGGTCGTATTCAAAGTGCAAATGAACGATTGTTAAATTATCTGGACATCATGA
>JAJPEW010000269.1 GCA_021166755.1 Hydrogenophaga sp.
CGAGTTCAAGAAGGCGTTCAAAAAGGAGCCGATCGATATCGACCAGGTCACCAAGGCCATTGCCGCCTTCGAAGAAACGCTGGTCACACCCAACTCGCGCTTCGACCAGTGGCTGGTCGGCAAGACCACCGCACTGACAAAGGACGAGCTGGCGGGTTACCAGCTCTTCAAGACCAGCGGCTGCGTGGCCTGCCACAACGGCCCCAACCTGGGCGGCAACTCCTTCCAGAAGATGGGCCTGGTCGAGGCATACAAGACGGACAACCCGGCCGAGGGCCGCTCCGCCGTCACAGGCAACGATGCCGAGCGCTTCAACTTCAAGGTGCCCACGCTGCGCAACGTGGAACTGACCTACCCCTACTTCCACGACGGTGAAGCCGCCACACTGACGCAAGCGGTGGACCTGATGGGCCGCCTGCAGCTCGGTCGCGAGTTCAGCAAGGACGAGAACGCCAAGATCGTGGCCTTCCTCAAGACGCTGACCGGCCAGCAGCCGCAGATCGCCATGCCGATCCTGCCACCATCGACCGACAAGACGCCCAAGCCCCGTCCGTTCGAATAAACCATACCAGGCCCGACAGGATGCCCACCCTTCGGTGGGCATTTTTGATCGAGCGCCATGCTTCAATAATCACTGGTGGGCACCTCGCCCACTGTCACCTCACAGGAGATCACCCCATGGCCAAATCCCGCAGCAACGCCTCACCGGTCCGCATCGACATCGGCATCTCGGAGAAAGACCGCAAGAAGATCGCTGACGGCCTGTCCGCCCTGCTGGCCGACAGCTACACGCTGTACATGATGACCCACAACTTCCACTGGAACGTGACCGGTCCGCAGTTCAACAGCCTGCACACCATGTTCATGAACCAGTACACCGAGCAGTGGAACGCACTGGACCTGATTGCCGAACGCATCCGCGCCCTGGGTTTCCCGGCACCGGGCACCTACAAGGAGTTCGTCAAGCTGGCCAGCATCCAGGAAGTGGAGGGCGTGCCCAAGGCCAACGACATGATCCGGCATCTGGTGGCGGCACAGGAGGCCACCGCGCGCACCGCCCGTCGCCTGTTCCCGGTGGTGGACGCCGCGAACGATCAGCCCACGGCCGACGTGCTCACGCAGCGCATCGACGTGCACGAGAAGACGGCCTGGATGCTGCGCAGCCTGCTGGAAGACTGACCCGTCCCCACGATGCCGGGCATCGGGTCAGTGCCCGGCGTGCAGCTTCTCGTGGATGCGCTTGGTGGTGCGCCACACCGCCCAGAGCACCAGCGGAATCAGGGCCCCGGCCGCCAGTTCGGGGTTCAGGGGCAGACCGGCGGCCTTGCCAGCCTTGCCCACATAGAGCAGCAGACTGACCACGTAGTACGAGATGGCTGCAATCGACAGGCCTTCGACGGTGCTTTGCAGCCTCAGCTGCAGTTCCTGACCGCGCGTGAGTTTTTCCAGCAGCAGCTGGTTCTGCACCTCGGTGGCAATGTCCACCCGCGTTCGCAGCAGCGCGCTGGTGCGGGTGATGCGCTCGGACAGCGAGGTCAGGCGCTGCGCCGTCGCGGCCACCGTGGCCATGGCCGGCGACAGACGGCGTTGCATGAACTCGCCGATGGTCTGCGTCCCCGGGATCGGTTGCTCGCGCAGTTCGGCAATTCGCTGACCCACCAGCGTGTCGTAGGCCCGGGTGGCTGAAAAGCGGTAGGCGTGTTCGGCCGTGGCCCGCTCCACCGCCGCCGCCAGCGAGACCAGCGTATCCAGCAGGGACTGGTCGGACGCGCTCTTGTTCTCCAGTTGCGCGGTGATATCGGCCAGTTGCCGTTCGGCATCCGAGAGGAACGGTCCCAGCGCCTTGGCCACCGGCAGGCCCCTCAGCGCCATCAGGCGGTAGGTCTCGAACTCCAGCAGGCGCCCGGCAATGCGGCCCGCACGCGTCTCGGAAGTGCCCGGCGGCGCAATCACCAGCATGCGCTCGAAGCCGCTGGGCCGCAGCATGAAATCCGTGACCACCACCGAATGGCCCTGGTTGCCCATCATCGATGCCACGACCGAATGCTCACCCAGCCAGGTTCTGGCCATGCTCAGCGCGGCCTGAGGCTCGGCGACATCTCCATGCAGCATCACCAGCTTGATGGCCGCCAGGGTGCGGCCCGGAATGGAGGCGACCCAATCGACCGGCAATGCCAGATGTGACAACAACTCGGGGTCGCGCTGGCCCAGACCGGCGCCCTCGGGCAGGGCCTGGACGATGGAATAGCGGGTGAACTCGGTATGCCGCTCCCACTTGAGGGTGCAGCCCGGCAGGCGCAGGCGCAAAAAGCTGGCCTGCATCTGCGCAACCGTCAGATCCTCCTGATCCGGCAGGCGCCGCAGGTGCTCGCACTCCTGCTCACGCGTGATGCCCTGGTTGTCCACGGCCACGTACACCACCAGCGCCGGCAGGCGAATGCGGGCCGGCGGGCGGGCATGCACCTCGTTGTGCAGCAGGGTTCGCAACGGGTCGTCGGCGGGCAGGAAATGGGAGCGGGCATCCATATCGCGATTGTCTCTGGTCCTCCGTGGTCCGGGAGGGATCCTGCGGTCAAAAAAGAAAAGCCCGCCGGACCATCAAGGCCGGGCGGGCTGGAAGGCCGCGCCGGGGAGGGACGGCGCGGCATCAGGGTCCGGGTCAGAACGGTTATGCCCACCAGATAGTGTGGGTAGACACCTTCCTAGAGGAGCAAGGCAAGGATCCTTTGCGATAAGTGTTGGTACGTCCCCAAGGTGGAGTTTTGCTACCCACTGGCCCCTAGAGGCCACTGACCCTAGAGCAACGTCATCGCTCCAAGCTACAAAGCAGTCCGGCACGCATGACCGTGAGGAAAGATACCGTGTTTTCTCTGCGGTCACAACATCAAAAGACTGCACGAGGCGTCGCTGTTTCGTACTTGCAAGGTCAGCTCTGCATCGCAAAGCCTTAGCTCGTGCAGTTGAGCGTGATTCTCAAAGACAGGTTTGCAGCGATTGCCGTCATCAGTGAGTGCAACTTTTCCTGGCCTTCGTTGACCGAATTTGGTACCCCACTTGGCGTAGCGTCGTTGTAAACCTACGGCCGGTTTGTAGTGAGGTGCTGCCATTCAACAGTCAGTGTCGAAAATTGGTTGAAGTTGAACGTAGAACATTGCAAGAAACCAGACCGACGGACCTGCTCAACCATTCGAGACTTGACTTACCGCAACATCTTGACTCGCTGCAAGCGCATGCTGACAGGCCCTCAACTCGATGGGAGACCATCATGGAAAGCTCTGGCAGTTCCGTTCATCACGAGCCATGGAACAAAGGGAAGATCGTCGGGCAGAAGGCGCCCTTCAAGGTCAAGGACATCTGGGCCCTGCGCGTACGCCTTCAGATGCAAGGCCGGGTTCGCGAGCTAGCACTCTTTAACCTGGGCATCGACAGCAAGCTGCGCGGTTGTGACCTAGTTGCACTCAAGGTCCGAGACGTGTCTCATGGTGACCAAGTGGCTACGCGTGCCATCGTCATGCAGCACAAGACAAAGCGACCAGTCCAGTTCGAGATCACGGGAGTTACCCGGGAGGCCCTACAGGCCTGGATCAAGCTGGCTGCACTGAAATCAGATGACTTCCTCTTCCCCAGCAGGCTTCACGAGTCGCCTCACTTGGGAACGCGGCAGTACGCGCGAATCCTCGGGCACTGGGTGGATGAACTCGGGCTGGATCGTTCCGAATACGGGACTCATTCGATGCGAAGGACAAAGGCGACCCTGATTTATCGACGCACAAAGAACCTCCGTGCCGTGCAATTGCTGCTCGGACACTCAAAGCTGGAGTCGACCGTGAGATACCTGGGCATCGAGGTCGATGATGCCCTCGAAATCTCCGAGCAGACGGAGATCTGAAACCAGCTTCAACAGCTGACTTCTCTGAAACCGGGCGAGGCAGGTACGGATCGGTGCAGCACGTTGCACGGCTTGACCTCGCAGGTGAAACACGGCCCTACAACGGAGCTGGCCCACGTTCTCGAAAGGCGCATGCTCGCTCAACTCCCCTCAGACCGTCCTGCCTCGCTTTGAAGCGGTCGCGCCAAACTGCTGGCGGTGCCAGCGCGAGAACGAACTCAGCTCCGAGAAGCCCAGCAGCGTCGCCACTTCCGACAGCGGCCGGGCGCCGTCTTGCAGGTACCGGGTCAACAGGTCCTGCCGCATGGCGTCCACCAGGGCCTTGAAGCCGGTGCCTTCGGCGGCCAGGTGGTTGCTCACCGTGCGGCGGTCAACGCCCAGGTGTCTGGCCACGACCTCGGCCCGGCAATGCCCGCGCGGCAACAGCAACACCACCAGGCGGCGAACACGCTCGGTCATGCTGGCGTTGGGGCCGTGGTCGCCCTCCAGCAGGCGCTGGGAGTAGCGGGCCATTACCGGGTCTGCGCCCGGGTTGGGCGCCTCCAGATCCCGTGCGCTGCAGACGATGTCGTTGAAGTCCTGGCCGAACACCACCCGTCCGCCGAACACCTGGCGGTGCCACGCCAGGTTTTGAGGCGCGGAATGCCGGAAGCCCACGCGTTGGGGCTGCCAGCCGTCGCCCAGGAACATGCGCAGCAGCCGGAAGGTCGTGCCCATGGCCATCTCGACCGACTGCCGCACCGGCGCGCCGCCCTCGAGCACGGTTTCCTCCCGCAGGCTGACCCAGTCGCCCGACTGTTCCAGGCTGAGCGAGAACGCTTCGTTGTGCAGGTGGATGTGTGCCACCAGTTCATCCAGCGCGCGCCTCAGCGTGGGCTGATCGCGCAGCAGCAGACCCAGAGGCCCCAGGTTGGACAGCCGGCGCGTGGCCGCCATGCGCAACCCGAAGGCGGGCTCATGCCCGCGCTCGGCAGCCATTTCCAGCAACGCGGCCACCTGGTGCGCCGCGATGGTCAGGTCCGGGTCGCGCAGGCAGCGCTCGGGCAGCCCCACCTCGGCCACCAGGCGCCGGGCATCCAGGCCACATTCGGTGGCCACCTGTTCGAAGTGGGTGAGCGCCGCCGCACGTAAAACAGCGGTGGTCGCAGTGCTCATGGGGGTTTTTACCAGCATTCCCAAAATGTCAATTCGAATTCCCGAATTGTCAAGTCAAAGCACAGGCAGTCGCTCAGAATTCGCCTCATCGGCACACGCCAGGTGGTGTGCCGCAGAACGGACACAGACATGAAGACCCTGATTGTGCACGCCCATCCGGAGCCCGGGTCCTTCAGCACCGCGCTGATGTCGACCGCAGTGGACGAGCTGCGCGCCCAGGGCCATGAGGTGCTGGTGTCGGATCTGTACGCGATGCACTTCAACCCGGTCGCGTCGGCCGCCGACTTCCAGCAGCGCGCCAACCCGGACTACTGCGTGTACGCGCTCGAACAGCGCCACGCTTTCGACACCAGCACCCTCGCCAGCGACATCCAGGCGGAGCTCGACAAGCTGCTCTGGTGCGACCTGCTGATCCTCAACTTTCCTCTGTACTGGTGCTCGACGCCAGCCATCCTCAAAGGCTGGATCGACCGCGTGCTGGTCTCGGGAAAGGTGTACGGCGGCAAGCGCTTTTACAACCTGGGCGGCCTCAAGGGCAAGCGTGCGCTGGTCAGCCTCACCCTGGGTGGCCAGGAGTCCATGTTTGCCGATAACGGCGTGCACGGCCCGCTCGACGACATGCTCAAACACCTGCTGCAGGGCACGCTGGCCTACACCGGCATGGACGTGCTCCCCCCGTTCGTGGGTTGGCACATTCCCTACATCACACCGGAAGCC
>JAJPEW010000271.1 GCA_021166755.1 Hydrogenophaga sp.
GAACAGGATGTTGCCCACCGGGATCACCTTGGTCAGCAGATCGATGCCCGGCTGGTGGTACACGCAGGTGTCGAAGAACACGTTGTTCAGCAGGTGGTCCTGCAGCAGGGGCTTCTTCATCTCCTGCGCCAGGCCGCGGTAGCGGCCCCAGTGGTAGGGCGCAGCGCCGCCGCCGTGCGGGATGATGAACTTCAGCGTCGGGAAGTCCTTGAACAGGTCGCCCTGGATCAGCTGCATGATGGCCGTGGTGTCGGCGTTGATGTAGTGCGCGCCCGTGGTGTGGAAGCACGCGTTGCAGCTGGTGCTGACGTGGATCATCGCGGGGATGTCGTACTCGACCATCTTTTCGTAGATGGGGTACCAGTGCTTGTCGGTCAGCGGCGGGCTGGTCCAGTGGCCGCCCGAAGGATCGGGGTTCAGATTGATGCCGACGTTGCCATACTCCTTGACGCACTTCTCCAGCTCGGGGATGCAGGTGGCCGGATCCACGCCGGGCGACTGCGGCAGCATGGCGGCCGGCACGAAGTGGTCGGGGAACAGCTGGCTCACGCGGTAGCAGAGCTCGTTGCAGATGGCCGCCCAGGTGGACGACACATTGAAGTCGCCGATGTGGTGCGCCATGAAGCTGGCGCGCGGGCTGAAGATGGTGATGTCCGAACCGCGCTCCTTCATCAGGCGCAGCTGGTTGGTCTCGATGGACTCGCGCAGTTCGTCGTCGCTGATCTTGAGATCGGCCACCTTGGGCATCACGGCCGGGTCCTTGATGCCGGCGATCTGCTGGTTGCGCCAGTTCTCCAGCGCCTTCGGGGCCGTGGTGTAGTGGCCGTGGCAGTCGATGATCAGGGGTTTCTGCAGGCTCATGAACGCTCCTCGGGTGTGGTGCGTGCCGTCGATCAGCCACCGCTGGACCCGGCACAGGGGATCAGCATGCATTGTGATTCGGCCCCGCCCGTTGTCCAACCGCCTGGCGGCGCTATCAGCTAGAACAGTTGCTTATAGCTATGATCCAGCTATTCCCCCAACAGCAGATCATGGACCTCAAGCAACTCGAGTACTTCGTGCGTGTGGCCGAGATGGGCAGCTTCACCAAGGCGGCCATGGCCCTGGACGTCGCGCAACCGGCTCTCTCGCGCCAGATCCGTCTGCTGGAGGTCGAGTTGCGGCAGAACCTGCTGCTGCGCAACGGCCGCGGCGCCACGCCCACCGAGGCGGGCAAGCTGCTCCTGGAACACGGCCGGGGCATCCTGCACCAGGTGGCGCGGGCCCGGGAAGAACTTGGCCGCGTGCGCGGCGCACTGGCCGGCCGGGTCGCCATCGGCCTGCCGCCCAGCCTGGCACGCGTGCTCACCGTGCCGCTGACGCGGCAGTTCCGCCAGCAACTGCCCGAAGCCAGCCTGTCCATCACCGAGAGCCTGTCAAATTCCATGCAGGAATGGCTGGTGACGGGACGCCTGGACATTGCCGTGCTCTACAACGCCCAGCCTGCCCCCGAGATCGAACTCATTCCCCTGGACGACGAAGAGCTCTGGCTGGTCGAACCCCGTCCGCCCGGCCTGTCTGAAGAGCCGCCCCCGGCGCCGGTTCCCCTGGCGGAGGTGGCCCATATGCCCCTGGTGATTCCCAGCCGACCCAACGCGGTGCGCATGCATGTGGAAACCGAAATGGCCGCCATCGGCATGCGCCCGACGGTCACTCTGGAAATCGACGGTGTCCCCGCGATCCTCGACCTGGTGGCGGACGGGGCCGGTGCCGCCCTCCTCTCGCACAACGCCGTGGCCAGCTCGATCCGGCCGTCGGCCTATCGGGTGCGGCGCATCGACCCACCCCTGCGCACCCGGGTGGCGCTGGCCATCAGTTCCCAGCGGCCGGCGACGCTGACCCAGCAGACCGCACTGCAACTGATCCGTTCGGTGATGCAGCCCGAGGGCTGAGGCAGCCAGCGCCCGGGCGCGTCAGCCCAGCCAGCCGGCACTGTGCCGCAGCAGCCACAGGATGGCGCTGAGCGTGAAGAAAGAGGCCGCGGTGGTGCCCAGCAAGGCGGCCGAGGTGAATCCCTCGTGCCCATGGCGCTGGGCCAGGATGGCGTACACCCCCAGCATGGGCATGGCGGCCGACAGCACCGCCGCCGCCTTGAGATCCCCCTCGGGCACAGGCAGACCCAGTGCGGCGCACAACGCGATGGCGAGCCAGACGGCCGCCGGGTGCATCAGCAGCTTGCCCACCGCGATCAGCCCCACCTGGCGCCGCATGCCCTTGACCTGCAGCCCCACCAGGTTGCCGCCGATGATGAACAACGCCAGCCCACCCGCACTGCCGGAAAACAGCGTGACCGCCCGAGTGAGCACCTGGGGCATCTGCCAGCCCGACAGGGCGACCGCCAGGCCCAGCACGATGCCGATGATCAACGGGTTGCGCACCAGCCGGTCCAGGGTCTGGCGCAGCACCTGTCCAGCCGTGGGCCGGGCGCCCTCATGCGCACCGGCATCGGCCAGGGTGAACAGCAGGGGCAGCTTGACCAGGTTCTCCACGATCAGGTTCAGTGCCAGCACCACGCCACCCAGCGGTCCGAAGAGCAGCATCATCATCGGGTAGCCCACATAGCCGCTGTTGGAGCAGGTCATGCCCATGGCCACGTAGGCGCTCTCGGTCAGCGGCTTGCCCTGGACCTTCCACCACCACAGCAGGCCACCCAGCAGCACCAGCAAGGAGCCAGCGGTGTAGACCAGCAGGTAGCCCGGTCGCAGCACATCGGCCAGCGGCCGCGACGCCAGGGCGTAGAACAGCAACGCCGGCAGCGCGATCTGCAGCACGAACTTGCCCAGCACCCGCATCTCCGCCTTGGTGAAGATGCCCCAGCGCACGGCGGCGTAGCCCGCCAGAATGCAAAGGTAAATGGGGCCGGTGATGGCCAGGATGTCGAGCATGGTGTGTGTGACGGGAATCAGTCGTTGGCGGCAGGGCGCGCCGCCAGCAGACGATCGGCAAAGGCCTGCCAGGCCGGGGCCTTGGGCAGATCGGCGAAATGGCCGGCGCGCGCCTGCGCCGCCATCCAGTCGTGCTTGCGGGCAATCGCGCTGGCCATGAACGGCTCGAACCCGGCCTCGCGCACGGTGTTGGCCACCTCGCGCATCTCTTCGGCGCGCCGCTGGCCGTGCTGCGCCACGCGGCTGAAGAAGTAGGCACCCTGCTGCGTCCAGTCGATGCCGGGGAAGGTCTCCTGCAGCGTGGCGATCATCGCGTCCTCGACGCCGTAGTGGCGCGCGGTCGTGTAGCTCTCAATCACCAGCGCCTCCAGCCCCTTGATCATGATGCTGCGGCACATCTTGGTGGCGGACGCCACCCCCAGCCGGTCGCTGGCCACCTGGACCGACATGCCCAGCCCCGCCAGCACAGGCTGCAAGGCCGCCGCGTGGGCTCCCCCCAGAAGCATGGGCACGCGGATACCGTAAGGCGGGACCGAGGTCATCACCCCGGCCTCCACGTAGCGCCCTCCGGCCGCATCCACCAGAGCAGCAGCCTGCTGCTTGGTGCCCGGCGAGGCCGAATTGAGATCCAGGAAGAACGTGCCCGGCCGCAGGAACCCGGCCGCCTCCCGGGCCACCTCCAGGGTGCTGGAGGCGGTGACGGCGGAGATGATCAGGTGGGACTGGGCACACAGGTCCCGGGCCGAGCCGCAGGCGGTCACGCCGGCCCGTGCGGCATGGTCAAGCGCGGCGGCGGCCAGCGCAGGGGCCTCAAACTTGAGGTCCCAGGCCCCGGTCCAGCCAGCGCTCCCTTTCAGGCCGGCCGCGAAGATGCGGCCCACCTCGCCGTAGCCGATGATGCCGATGCGAAGTGGCTGTGTGGTCATGTGAAACTCCAGGTGCGAGAGCATGTCACCCTATCGGGAAGCAAAAAGGCCCGCCGTCACGGGCGGGCCTTGGCTGATCTGCGGCAATGCGATCAATGAACCCGGGTCAGAAACGCAGCACGAAGAGCGTGATCGACGGGAACATCACCAGGATGGCGGTGCGGATCATGTCGCTGGCCACGAAGGGCATCACGGCACGGTAGGTGTGGGTGATCGGCACGTCCTTGGCCATCGAATTGATCACGAACAGGTTCATGCCCACCGGTGGCGTGATGAGTCCCACCTCCACCACGATCAGCACCAGGATACCGAACCAGATGGCCAGCTCCTCGGGCGGCAGTCCAAAGTCCAGACCCATGATGATGGGAAAGAACACCGGAATGGTCAGCAGGATCATGGACAGCGAATCCATGAAGCAGCCCAGGATGATGTACAGCACCAGAATGGCCACCAGCACCAGCACAGGGCTCAGGCCCCAGCCCGCCACAATGGTGGCGGCTTCCTGCGGCAGCTGCGACAGCGCCAGGAAGGTGTTGTACAGACCTGCGCCCAGCACGATCATGTAGATCATGCCCGAGGCAATGGCGGTACCCACCACCGCGCCCAGCAGGGTCTTGCGGTTCAGCCCCCCACTGGCCCAGGCCGCGATGCCCGTGCCAAAGGCGCCGATGGCCGCGCCCTCGGTGGGGGTGAACACGCCGCTGTAGATGCCGCCGACCACCACCAGAAAGATGACGATCACGGGCCAGGTACGCATGGTCGCAGCCCAGCGCTC
>JAJPEW010000008.1 GCA_021166755.1 Hydrogenophaga sp.
ACCGGGCGCAGCACGCTGGTGTCGCCGCTGGTGGCGGGCACGTCGCGCCAGGCGAGTGTGCCTTTGTCCAGCCACGGTTCCTGGCCGTAGGCGGCCAGGCCATCGCCCACCACGGTCTTCACGTCGCCGTGCAGCAGGCCGGCTGACAGCAGTTCACGCATCAGGAAGCCCATGCCGCCCGCGGCGTGGAAGTGGTTCACGTCGGCCTTGCCGTTGGGGTAGACGCGGGCCAGCAGCGGCACCACGGCCGAGAGTTCGGCGAAGTCGTCCCAGTCGATCAGCACCCCGGCGGCGCGCGCCATGGCGATCAGGTGGATGGTGTGGTTGGTCGAGCCGCCGGTGGCCAGCAAGCCAACCAAGCCGTTGACCAGGGTCTTCTCGGTGACGATATCGGCCAGGCGGATGGCGGGTTGGCCGGTCTTGCCGGTGTTGGCCACGGCGCGTTCCAGCGCGGCCTTGCTCAGCGCTTCGCGCAGCCCGGTGCCGGGGTTGACGAAGGACGAGCCCGGCAGGTGCAGACCCATGATCTCCATCAGCATCTGGTTGCTGTTGGCGGTGCCGTAGAAGGTGCAGGTACCGGGCGAATGGTAGGCGGCGGCCTCGCTTTCCAGCAGCGCATCGCGGCCGACCAGGCCCTGCGCGTACTGCTGGCGCACCTTGGCCTTGGCGTCGTTCGACAGGCCGCTGGCCATGGGGCCGGCCGGCACGAACACGGTCGACAGGTGGCCGAACTGCAGTGCGCCCATGAACAGGCCGGGCACGATCTTGTCGCACACGCCCAGCATGAGGGCCGCGTCGAACACCTGGTGCGACAGGCCGACGGCGGTGGCCAGGGCAATCACGTCGCGCGAGAACAGCGACAACTCCATGCCCTCGGCACCCTGGGTGATGCCATCGCACATGGCTGGCACGCCGCCGGCCACCTGGGCGGTGGCGCCGATGGCGCGCGCGTGGCCGCGCAACAGTTCCGGGTAGTGCTCGTAGGGCTGGTGGGCCGAGAGCATGTCGTTGTAGGCTGTGATCACGCCCACGTGCGGCGCGCGTTCGGCGTGGATGACCAGCTTGTCGGCCGCGGGCAGGGCCGCGGTGGTGTGGGCCATGTTGGCGCAGCCCATGCCGGCGCGTTGCGTCTTGCCGGCGCGGGCCTGGGCGTCCATGCTGGCCAGGTACTGGCTGCGCAGGTCGGCGCTGCGCTCGACGATGCGTTGCGTGACGCGGGCGAGGGTGGTGTTCAGTGGGGCGTTCATGGGGTCATCCGATCCAGACGCTCACGGGCGTCCTTGTCTGGTGGAGGATCAGCGAGACGGGCAGCGCCGGATCGGCCTTCTCGGCCGCACGGCGGTACACCGAAAGCTTGGTGTCGCCGCTGATGGACAGCAACAGTTCACGTGCCTGCAGCAGCGCGTGCAATGTGAAACTCAGGCGCGCATGCGGTGCCGTGTCGGGCACGACCCAGGCCAGCGGATCGTCCGTGGCGATGGCACGTGCATAGCCGGGCGCGCCAGGGAACAGTGAAGCGGTGTGCGCGTCTTCACCCATGCCGAGCACGGCCACGTCCAGTGGCCAGGGCAGGTCGGTGATGCGACGGGTGGCGTCCTGCACCAGGGCGTCCAGCACCTCGGCGTTGAACTGGGCCGGCAGTTCGCCGAAGAAGTGCACAAAGCGTGCCGCAGCGGCTGCACCCTGCAGCAGATGGCGGGCGACCAGGCCGGTATTGCTCGCTTGGTGATCACGTGGCACCACGCGCTCGTCCACCAGCACCACGGTCACGTGCGACCAGTCCAGGTCCTGCTCGCGCAGGGCCTCGAACATGGGAATGGGCGACTTGCCCCCAGAGACCGCCAGGCTGGCCTGGCCCCGCGCGGCGATGGCGGCGCGCAGAGCGCTGGCGATGTGCGCCGCGATGGCTGCCGGCGTGGAACCGGTGTGTTCGGTGATCGCCATCAGGCTTCCTCCACCCAGGCGGAGCCCTCGCGCGCCATCAGCGCCGATGAGGCCGCCGGCCCCCAGCTGCCAGCGGTGTAGGCCTTGGGCCTTTCGCCCAGCTGCTGCCAGCCATTGATGATGGGTTCGACCCAGGCCCAGGCGGCCTCGAGTTCGTCGCGGCGCATGAAGTGCGTCAGTCGGCCCTTGATCACGTCGATCAGGAGGCGCTCGTAGGCTTCGGCCCGGCGCTCCGTGAACGCCGACTGCAGGTCCAGGTTGAGGCTGACGGGGCGCAGCTTCATGCCGCTGCCAGGCTCCTTGGCCATCATCTGCAGCTGGATGTGCTCCTCGGGCTGCAGGCGGATCATCAACCGGTTGACCGACTTGTGGGGGGAATCGCCGAAGATGGTGAAGGGCAGGTCGGCGAACTCGATCACGATCTCGGACTGGCGCGCGGCCATGCGCTTGCCGGTGCGCAGGAAGAAGGGCACGTTGGCCCAGCGCCAGTTGTTGATGTGTGCCTTCAGCGCCACGAAGGTTTCGGTCGTGCTGCCAGGGGGCACGTTTTCCTCTTGCAGGTAACCCTTGGCGGCTTCGCCACCCGAGGCGCCGGCGGTGTACTGGCCGCGCACCGTGTCGCGTGCGACGTCGGCCACCGCCATGGGCCTCAGGGACCGCAGCACCTTGAGCTTTTCATCGCGCACGGCATCCGGGTCCAGCGACACGGGAGGCTCCATGGCCACGATGCACAGCAACTGCAGCAGGTGGTTCTGGATCATGTCGCGCATGGCGCCGGTGCCGTCGTAGAAGCCCGCGCGGCTGCCCACGCCCACACTCTCGGCCACGGTGATCTGCACGCTCTTGATGAAGGGGCTGCGCCACAGCGGCTCGAAGATGCTGTTGCCAAAGCGCAGCACCATCAGGTTCTGTACCGTTTCCTTGCCCAGGTAGTGATCGATGCGGAAGATCTGCTGTTCCTGGAAGTACTGACCGACGTCGTGGTTGATCTGCCGGGCCGAGGCCAGGTCGTGTCCCAGGGGTTTCTCCAGCACCACTCGGGCGCGCTCGTCGATCAGACCGGCCGACTGGAGGTGGGCGCAGATGCCGACAAACAGGCTGGGAGCGGTGGCCAGGTAGTAGACCCGGTCCGATCCCGGTTGCAGGCTGGTCGCGAGCGTCGTGAAGTCCTCGCTGCGCGTGGCGTCCACGCTGCAGAAGTGCAGCCGCTCAAGAAAGCTGGTCCACGTGTCGGTTCGGAAGTGCTTGGCTTCGATGAAGCCCGGCACCTTGTCCTGAAGGAAGGCCAGAAACTCCGTCCGGTTCCAGGTCTGGCGGCCCAGCGCGTGAATGCGCGCGTGGGCGGGCAGGTTCCCGTGCAGGTGCGCCATGTAGAGTGCTGGCAGCAGTTTGCGCACCGACAGGTCGCCGACACCACCGAAGATCACCACATCCAGAGCGGTGGAGGAGCTTGCCGGGGAGGGATGAATGGTCATGTCTCTAACAAAGTTTCTTGATGTGGCGTTATTTTAATGTAATCAAGTTACATGTCAGGAACAATTTTCCTTTGGCTGGACTGGCGTGTGAGGTGCCCGGGTCGATCAGAGGGCGTGGAGCTTCGGATGACCTCGCTGCAACCGCCGCTCCACCGCCGCCAGAGTGGGGGGGGTGCAACCCGTTTCTTCCACGCAGAGGCTGGCGCTGGCGATGGCGTGCGAGAGCATGGCGCCGATGTCCGCGCCTTCCAGCGCCAGATCCGAAGCCCGCTGTGCTGACTGCATGGCGGGGCGCTGCAGGAGCGCGACCAGCAGTCCCGCCAGAAAGCAGTCACCGGCACCCACGGTGTCGGCGACCCGGACTGGCTGAGATTCCACGGCCATCCAGCCGGTGCCATCGCGTTCGAGCACCGCCGCACCCCTGGCACCCAGCGTGAGTGCCAGCCATCGGGCGCTGGTGCGCGCAAGCAGGGCCCTGGCCGCGGCCACCGGATCGGCCTGCTCGAAGCCGAGGGTGACGAGGTCGTCGTCACTGACCTTGATCAGATCGGCTTCGGCCAGTGCGGCCATCACACTGGTCTGGTAGGCACGCATGTCGGGGACGATGGCCGGGCGCAGGTTCGCGTCGACCACCACCAAGCGCCCGCAGGCGCGCTGTGCCTTCAGCCAGGGCAGGTACTTGTCGCTGTCCTCGGCCACCAGCGCCAGACAGCCGGTGGCCACCACCTTGAGTCCCGCCGCCGCTTCGCAGGCGGTGTTCATTCCCTCGGCGCTGACCTGCCGATCGGCCACGGCTTCGCGGTAGAAGCTGTAGCTGGCCTTGCCGGCCGAATCCAGTGCGACGACCGCCAGTGACGTGGGTTCGTGCGTGGGCTCCGGTCGGGCCAGATGGACGCCGGCCTGTGCGATACCGTCGGCCAGGCCACGGCCGAAGCGGTCCCGCGACAGGGGATTGAGGTAGAGCGTGTCGACACCCTGCAGACCCAGCGCGCGGGTGAGGTTGTAGACCGCGCCCCCGTTGCAGGGGCGCAGGCGTCCGTCCGCTTCCTGAATCAGATCGATGAGCGCCTCGCCGGCGGTGGCCACTTCGGCGCAAACCGTGCTGCTAGGGAAAACCATAAGTAAATCCAGTTGATTTATTAATGTCGTCCGGAATATAGTCCAGTCACCGCGACAGACCAAGTGGGTGAAACCCCGATCCGTTGCGGCAGCCACCCCCGGAAACCGCACCCGCTCGCAGGAGACAACATGAAAACACCGGCCCCCATTGCTTTGTTTGCCACACTCGCCCTGGCGGCGAGCACTGCCGCTGCGCAAGGTCAGCCCGTCATCGGACTGATCACCAAGACAGAGACCAATCCCTTCTTCGTGAAGATGAAGGAGGGCGCCGACGCCGAAGCCAGGAAGCTGGGTGCCAAGCTGCTGTCGGCTGCCGGCAAGACCGACGGTGACAACGCCGGCCAGGTGACCGCCATGGAGAACATGATGGCGGCAGGTGCCAAGACCATTCTGATCACCCCGTCCGATTCCAAAGCCATCGTCCCGGCCATCAAGAAGGCGCGCGCCCAGGGCGTGATGGTGATTGCCCTGGACAGTCCGACGGACCCCCTGGAGGCGACCGATGCCCTGTTTGCCACCAACAACTACAAGGCCGGTGAACTGATTGGCCAGTATGCCAAGGCTGCTCTGGGCGGCAAACCGGCCGTGATTGCGACGCTGGACCTGTTCCCGGGGCATCCCGTGGGGGCTCAGCGCCACAACGGTTTCCTCAAGGGCTTCGGCCTGCCCGCGCCGGATGCCAAGAGCAACGAGCTCGGCGGCAAGGCGGCGGGGGTGGTGTGCATGGCCGACAGTTTTGGTGACCGTGCCAAGGGGCAGACCGGCATGGAAAACTGTCTGCAGAAGAACCCCAACATCAATCTGGTCTACACCATCAACGAGCCCGCCGCGGCTGGCGCCTACAACGCCCTGAAGGCCGCCGGCAAGGAGAAGGACGTGGTGATCGTGTCCGTGGATGGGGGCTGTGCTGGCGTGGCCGATGTGGGCAAGGGTGTGATCGCCGCCACCAGCCAGCAGTACCCGCTGCGCATGGCTGCCATGGGTGTCGCCGCCGGCGTCGAATACGCCAGGACCGGCAAAAAGGTCAGTGGCTACACGGATACCGGGGTGGCCCTGATCGCTGCCAAACCGGTGTCGGGTGTCGAGAGCAAGGACGTCAAGACCGGCATGGACCTTTGCTGGGGTAACAAGTAACTCCCCCCTGCGCCGCTGCGCGGCATCCCCCCTCCCTGGCGCCTTCGGCTTGGAGGGGGGACGCGCCTTCGGGCCGGCGTAGCCGGACCCTGGGCGCTGCTGGCGGGGGATATCGCCGGTCGCGTAGCCTTTCTGGTGTCCTCTCACTTTCTTCGGGAGCGTTCCCTTGAATTCACTCACCTCCAAACTGCCGCCGATCGGCACGCTCGGTCCTTTTGTGGCCCTGCTGCTGGCCTGTGTCTTCTTCGCGACCCAGAGCGAGCGTTTCCTGACGAGCCAGAACTTCGCGCTGATCCTGCAGCAGGTGATGGTGGTGGGGGTCATTGCCATCGGGCAGACGCTGATCATCCTGACCGCCGGCATTGACCTGTCCTGCGGCATGATCATGGCCCTGGGCGGTATCGTGATGACCAAGGTGGCGGCCGACTACGGCCTGTCGGCGCCGGTGGCCATTGCGTGCGGCATCGGCGTGACCACCCTGTTCGGCCTGATCAACGGCCTGCTGGTGACCAAGGTCAAGCTGCCGCCTTTCATCGTCACGCTGGGCACCCTCAACATTGCGTTTGCCATCACCCAGCTGTATTCCAACTCCCAGACCATCACCGACATTCCGGACGGGATGCTCTGGCTGGGCAACACCTTCCGCATCGGTGACACCGCCATCGTCTGGGGCGCCATCCTCATGCTGTTCCTTTACCTGGTGGTGTGGATCGGACTGCGCGAGACCGCCCCCGGGCGTCATGTCTATGCCGTCGGCAACAACCCCGAGGCCACGCGCCTGACGGGGATTGCGACCGACAAGGTGCTGCTGGGGGTGTACGTCATGGCCGGTGTGTTTTACGGGATCGCGTCGCTGCTGAGCGTCGCGCGCACCGGTGCCGGCGATCCCAATGCCGGCCAGACCGAGAACCTGGACGCGATCACCGCCGTGGTGCTGGGTGGCACCAGCCTGTTCGGCGGCCGGGGCATCATCCTTGGCACGCTGGTCGGCGCACTCATCGTCGGGGTGTTCCGCAATGGCCTGACGCTCATGGGCGTCTCGTCGGTGTATCAGATCCTGGTGACAGGGATCCTGGTCATCCTGGCCGTCGCGACCGATCAACTTTCACGCAAGGGGGCGCGCTGATCATGAGCGACCCAACTCAACCTCTGGTGATGCAGGCCAAGGGCCTGGTCAAGCGCTACGGACAGGTCACCGCGCTGGATGGCGCCGATTTCGAGCTGCGCGCCGGCGAGATCCTGGCCGTGATCGGTGATAACGGCGCGGGCAAATCCAGCCTGATCAAGGCCCTGTCGGGAGCCACCGTTCCTGACGAGGGTGAGATCTACCTCGATGGTCAGCGCGTGAACTTCCGCAGCCCAATCGATGCGCGCCGCGCGGGCATCGAGACGGTGTACCAGGACCTTGCCGTGGCACCCGCTATGACGATTGCGGAGAACCTGTTCCTGGGCCGCGAGATCCGTCGACCGGGCATGCTGGGCAGCGTCTTCCAGATGATCGACAAGAAGAAGATGCTCCAGGAAAGTATCGCCCGCATGAATGACCTGAAAGTGGGGATCCGCTCCATGACGCAGGCGGTGGAGACACTGTCGGGCGGCCAGCGCCAGTGCGTGGCGGTGGCGCGCGCGGCGGCCTTTGCGCAGCACGTGGTCATCATGGATGAGCCGACGGCGGCACTGGGTGTGAAGGAGGGCAACATGGTGCTGGAACTCATCCGCCGCGTGCGCGACAAGGGCCTGCCCGTCATCCTGATCAGTCACAACATGCCGCATGTGTTCGAGATCGCCGACCGCATCCACATCGCCCGCCTGGGCAAGCGCGCCGCCGTGGTGAACCCGAAGAAAATCAGCATGAGCGATACGGTGGCGGTCATGACCGGTGCGATGACCGCCGAGCAGCTGGCGCCCGAATGCCTGGCCTGAAGGAACAGCATGCTCAAAGGCATTGACCCCTTGCTCAGTCCGGAACTGCTCAAGTTGCTGGCCGAGATGGGCCACGACGACGCGGTGGTGCTGGCCGACGCCAATTTCACCGCCATGAGCCTGGGTGCCGGCAAGCCGGTGTTGCGGCTGCCGGGTATCGGCATGACCAGGACGATGGAAGCGGTCGCCAGCGTGCTGCCCCTGGCCGACGACGTGGCGCACCCGGTGGCCTACATGCAGGTGGGTGGCACCGAGGCTGGCTACCGCTCGGCCCTGCAGCGCGAGACGCTGGCGGTGCTGTCACGCCATGGCTTGCGCGACGGGCAGGCTGAGGCGGTGGAGCGCTACGCGTTCTATGAGCGGGTCAAACGCGCTTATGCCATCGTGGTCACCGGCGAGCTGGAGCCCTGGGGCAACTTCCTGCTGCGCAAGGGGGTCCTTGGTCATGCCCTGCGGCCCTGAGGTCGCAGCGACAATCACCCGGTGAATGCAATGAATACCCCGACGCCATCCGCTGACAGCGACGCCAGCCACCGACTGCGCCCGCGCGGCTCCAACCAGCTGGGCGTGCGCCAGTTCAATGATCGGGTGGTTCTGCAGGCGCTGCGCACGCATGGGAGCCTGCCCAAGGCAGAACTCGCGCGCCTGACCGGTCTGAGCGCTCAGACCATTGGCCTGATCACCGCACGACTGGACGAGGACGAACTGCTGACCCGCGGGTCTCCTGTGCGCGGCAAGGTGGGGCAGCCTTCGGTGCCCATCGGGCTCAATCCCGATGGCGCGTTTTCCGTCGGCATCAAGATCGGTCGCCGCAGTGCCGACTGGATGCTGCTGGATTTCACCGGTCAGGTTCGACAGCGACTGGTGATGGATTACCCTTTCCCCGATGCCGAAGCCCTCTTGCCGGCCATCGGCAACAACCTCAACCGTCTGTTCGACGGACTGGGATCGAAAGCCGATCGGGTGGTGGGCGTGGGCGTGGCCGCGCCATTCCAGCTGGGTGGCTGGCACCGGATGCTGGGTCTGACGGAACAGCAATCCGATGCGTGGAACCAGATCGACCTGACCGCCCGGGTGCAGGCCATGACCGATCTGCCGGTCAGCTTCGCCAGGGACACCGTGGCGGCCTGCGTCGCGGAGCTGTTGCAGGGCCGGGGGCGAGAGATCGGCAGCTTCCTCTACCTGTTCATCGACACGTTTGTCGGTGGAGGACTGGTGATCAACTCGCACCTGCATCGGGGCCTGCATGGCAACGCAGGCGCGGTGGCCTCGCTGCCCCTGCACGTGGCCAGCGGTACCCCGGGGTCGGCGCCGCCACCCCAGCTGATCGGTCAGGCCTCCTTGTGGGATCTGGAACAGCGGTACCGTGAACACGATCTGGATCCAATGGCCGCCT
>JAJPEW010000090.1 GCA_021166755.1 Hydrogenophaga sp.
CCCGCCGGAAGTCGATTTCCGAGGAAAAGATCTCGGCAATCTGGATGGCCACACTGTCGGGCAGGTTGGCCGCATCGGTGGCCGCAAACAGCGAGCTTCGAATGGTTCCGCTGGCCAGACGTGCCGAGGCGGTCAACTCGCGAGACTCCAGGCGGCTGGACCAGCCACCACTGTCCGTGCGCTCCACGATCAGCCGGTGGAAGACGCGTTCGTCGTTGGGTAACCAGCGGGCCACCAGTCGGGTCAGCTCATGCCGGTCGTTCGTCTCTGCCGTCACAGTCTTGCCGGGACGGGCAGAAAATAACTGTCGGGCGGTGCTGTCGCTGCGCAGGAAAGCGCTGGCGGAAGCGTCGTTCACGCCCAGGCGGGCCAGCAGGGACTGGGCGGTGTCGTCTCGCCGCACGGTATCGCTGCGGTACAGCGTGAACGCATGGTTTTCAGGCAGCGAAGCCAGCGCCGGCAGGGCGAGGGCAGGTTCGGTGATCCGCTGGACGGGCAGCTCGGCAGCGTCCGGTGCCAGTGGGGCGATGCCGAAGGCGGTGACTCCCGTGCCAAGCAGCAGCACACCGACGGAAGCCATGATGGCCCGTGAGTGGGTGCCGAAAGCCAGCGCGATGCGCTGTGACAGGGTGGTGGTCGCCAGGGGCGTCTGGTTCGGGTGTCGGTCGCTCAATTCAGGCCTTCATCGCCACGCCACCCCGTCGGTGTCGTCAGCGTCAATCGGATTGCATCAATGGTGGGAGACGTGAACGGGCCCGGGGTTCCACAGGCAAGAGTGATCGGTGCAGCAGCAGGTGTTGCGCCAAGACCACTAGAATCCACGCTAATCCCCAAAAGTATAGCCAGACCAAGGGCTTTCGCATATGCAATTACCCTGATCCGGCGCCCTGGAAGGCAAACAAAATGATTCAAGATGTAGCCGGGTCGACCCCCGAACTGACCGACGGCGTGCGCCATGCGCTGGAAGTGAGCCTGCGTGGCTGCGACGAGCTGATTCCGCAGGACGACTGGGTGAAAAAGCTGACCAGGTCGGAGAAGACCGGGGTGCCGTTGCGCATCAAGCTGGGGCTGGATCCGACGGCGCCGGACATCCACATCGGCCACATGGTGGTGCTCAACAAGATGCGCCAGTTGCAGGATCTGGGACACCAGGTGATCTTCCTGATCGGCGACTTCACCAGCCTGATCGGCGACCCGTCGGGCCGCAACAGCACCCGCCCGCCGCTGACGCCCGAGCAGATCAAGGCCAACGCCGAGACCTACTACCGGCAGGCCAGCCTGGTGCTGGACCCCACGAAAACCGAGATCCGCTACAACAGTGAGTGGTCGCTTCCTCTTGGATCCATGGGCATGATCCAGCTGGCGGCCAAGTACACGGTGGCGCGCATGATGGAGCGCAACGACTTCCACGACCGTTTCAAGGCGGGCACGCCGATCAGCGTGCATGAGTTCCTGTACCCGCTGATGCAGGGCTACGACTCGGTGGCGCTCAAGAGCGACCTGGAACTTGGCGGGACCGACCAGAAGTTCAACCTGCTGATGGGGCGTCACCTGCAGCAGGAGTACGGCCAGGAACCGCAGTGCATCCTGACCATGCCGCTGCTTGAAGGGCTGGACGGTGTCGAGAAGATGTCCAAGTCCAAGAACAACTACATCGGCATCACCGAGGACGCCAACACCATGTTCGCCAAGGTGCTGTCGATTTCGGACACGCTGATGTGGCGCTGGTACACGCTGCTGTCCTTCAAGTCCCTCGCCGAAATCGAGGTGCTGAAGAAGGAGGTCGAGGGTGGCCGCAACCCCAAGGACGCCAAGGTGATGCTGGCCAAGGAGATCACGGCACGCTTCCACAGCGTGGCGGCGGCCGACGCGGCCGAGCAGGACTTCATCAACCGCAGCAAGGGCGGCATTCCGGACGAAATTCCCGAACTGTCGCTGTCCGGTGCGCCCATGGGCATCGGGGCCTTGCTCAAGCAGGCCAACCTGGCCCCGTCCAGCAGCGAGGCCAACCGCCTGATCGATGGTGGCGGCGTGCGCATCGATGGTGGGGTGGTCAGCGACAAGGGCCTGAAGCTGGCGGCGGGGACTTTCGTGGTCCAGGTGGGCAAGCGCAAGTTCGCCCGGGTGACCCTGTCCTGATGGCGCGGCGATGACCCGCGCGCTTGCCTGGCTGACACCACGCCGCCTGCTGGGGGCCTCGGTCGTGGCGGCGCTGGCCACCATCGCCCTCAAGACCCTGGCGTGGTACGTCACGGGGTCCGTGGGGTTGCTCTCGGATGCGCTGGAGTCCCTGGTCAACCTGGCCAGTGCAATCTTTGCGCTGGTGATGGTGACCATCGCCCAGCGCCCTGCCGACGATGACCATCCCTATGGCCACACCAAGGCCGAGTATTTCTCCAGCGGTTTTGAGGGCGTCCTCATCTTCGGGGCCGCGCTGGCGATTGGCTGGACCGCCATTGACCGTCTGATGGCCCCCCAGCCGCTGGAGGCGCCTGGCCTGGGGTTGAGCCTGTCGGTGCTCAGTGCCGCCCTCAACGGCGGTCTGGCCCTGGTGATGCTGTGGGCCGCTCGCCACCACCGTGAACGCGGCGTCACGGGCGGAGAGGCCGTGGAAGCCGATGCCAGACACCTGATGACCGATGTCTACACCACCGGCGGTGTGCTGGTGGGGGTGGGCCTGGTGTACGTGACCGACTGGCTGTGGCTGGATGCGGTGGTGGCCCTGATGGTGGCGGCCAATATCGTGCGCGAGGGCGTGCACCTGATGAAGCGCGCCAGTGACGGCCTGATGGACCATGCCCTGGAGCCCGAACTGCAAGACCGCATCGACGACGTGCTGGCCGGGTTCCTGGACCCTGCGCAACCGGAGCTCCTGCGGTTCGATCACGTGATCACTCGGCGGGCGGGGCAGCGTCGGTACGTGGATCTGCACATGCACCTGCCGCCCAACTGGTCGCTGCGCCGGGCAGCCACCTTGCGGGGGGACGTGGAGCAGGCGCTGATGACTGCGGTACCTGGGCTGCGGGCCAAGATCGAGCTGCTGCCGGGCGACGTGGAAGCCCGTTTCCATGAGGAACAGGATGACCGCTGACGCTGGCCGCATGGCTGGCGGTGTTTGGAGAGGGAGACAGCCATGATGGCGTTGTTGCAGCGCGTGCGCGAGGCTCGCGTGGAGATTGCCGGAGAGACGGTCGGCTCGATCGGTCAGGGTCTGCTGGTGCTGGTGTGTGCCGAGCCCGACGACACACCGGCGGTGGGCGAGCGCCTGCTGTCCAAGATCCTGAAGCTGCGCATCTTTGCCGATGAAGCCGGGAAGATGAACCGCAGCGTCCAGGATGTGGGTGGCGGCTTGTTGATCGTCAGCCAGTTCACGCTGGCCGCCGACACCCGCGGAGGCAACCGACCCGGCTTCACGGGCGCTGCCGCGCCGGCGCTGGGTGAATCCCTGTACGACCAGTTCGTTGCGCAGGCCAGGGTCTTGCACCCGATCGTGGCCACGGGCCGGTTTGGCGCCGACATGCAGGTTCACCTGGTCAACGACGGCCCTGTCACGATTCCGATGCGCATGGGTCAGGCCGGGGCTTGATGACCATGGGCTTTCTGACATTCAACGTGGGAGGTGACCTTTCGGACATCGACACATCGTGCATCCTCGGCGGCTTCGGTCTGGGGCTGACTCCGGAGGAGGCCCACTGGCCCTTGCAGTGGTTGTCGGTACCGGTCCATGGCGCGAAGGCGTGTGGCTGGCAGGAGTGCTGGGTCGCCGATCGTGCGGTCGAGTCGGGTGCTCAGGATGGAATCCGCTGGCGTCGTCACGAAGATCTGCTGTTTGGCGTGATGGAATTGGCCGAAGCGTCGCCTCGGGTGACCGGCTGCCTGGAGACACTGACCGCTGACGCTTACGACCGCCTGTTTCGTCTGCTGGACGCACAGGGCCTGCCGCACCTGTGGCGGGTCTGGAACTACATGGCCGATATCCACGGTGACGCAGAGACGCTGGAGCGTTACCGGCAGTTCAATCGCGGACGCGCCCGCGCATTCGAGCAGGCGGCACGCAGCGTGACGGGTCAGGTGCCTGCGGCCTGCGCGCTGGGTGTGGCCCGAGGGCCCTTGAGCATCGCCTTCCTGGCCGGGGCCGCGCCGGTGCAACCCGTGGAGAATCCAAGGCAAATCAGTGCCTGGCGGTATCCGGCCCAGTACGGTCCCCAGAGCCCGACGTTTTCCAGGGCGGTGCTGGCTCGGCCGCCGGGGCAGGAATGGTTGATGATTTCAGGCACGGCCAGCATCGTGGGGCACGAAACCGTGCACCGCGGTGACGTGCTTGCACAGACCCGGGAGACCTTGGCCAATATCGAGGCGGTGGTTGCGCAGGCCAATCGGCTCGCCCAGGCGGGCCCGTTCACGTTACCTGAATTGTCATACCGTGCCTACGTGCGACAGCTTGAGGACATGCCGGAGGTGTCCCGGTTGCTGGCGCACGCCCTTGGAGGTGCCTCGGTGGTCTGTGTGCAGGCGGATGTGTGCCGCGAGGATCTGCTGGTCGAGGTGGAGGCCATGGGGTGGTACCCCTTGGCTTGAGCGGGGCTCAGCGGCTGGCGTAAGGGTTGTCGATGCCCAGTCCTGCCAGGATGTCGATTTCCCGAGCCTCCATGGCTTCGGCGTCGGCTTCGCTGGTTTCGTGGTCCCAGCCCTGGGCGTGCAGCGTGCCGTGCACCAGCAAGTGGGCGTAGTGGTCGGCCAGCGCCTTCCCCTGTTCTTTTGCCTCACGGGCGATCACCGGCGCGCACAGTACCAGGTCGGCCATGACCACCGGCTCCGCGGCGTAGTCGAAGGTCAGCACATTGGTGGCGTAGTCCTTGTGGCGGTAGTCGCGGTTCAGTGACTGGCCTTCCTCGGCATCGACGATCCGCACGGTGATTTCCGCATCGGCTTCCAGGGCATGGCGGATCCAGCGGGCGACCTTGTGGCGAGGCAGGGCTGCCCGGTGCGGCGCAGGGTCTTGCAGGTGACCGAATTGCAGGGACAAAGTGAGCTGGGGCAAGGGCATGGGATTCCTTTGTCGATCAGGCCGCATGGCGGCGGCTGCGGCTGGCTGGCGCCACAGCGTCCTCGCCGCCCCGTGCGTCGTAGGCATCGACGATCCGCGCCACCAGCGGGTGGCGCACCACATCGGCGCTGGTCAGGCGGTTGAAGGCCACGCCCTGGATGCGTTTGAGCACGCGCTCCGCATCGATCAGGCCCGACAGCTGGGTGCGCGGCAGATCGATCTGGCTCACGTCGCCGGTCACCACCGCCTTGCTGCCGAAGCCGATGCGGGTGAGGAACATCTTCATCTGCTCGGGTGTGGTGTTCTGTGCCTCGTCCAGGATGACGAAGGCATGGTTGAGCGTGCGTCCGCGCATGAAGGCCAGCGGCGCGATCTCGATCTGCTGGCGCTCGAATGCCTTTTGCACCTTGTCGAAACCCATCAGGTCGTACAGCGCGTCGTACAGCGGAC
>JAJPEW010000095.1 GCA_021166755.1 Hydrogenophaga sp.
GATCGACGGTGGAATCAGCAAACCCAGCGTGCTGGCGCCGCCCAGGGAACCTACGATTTTCTCGGGCGGATAACCACGCTGCGACAGCTCGGGTATGGTCATCTTGCCGATGGTCGCGCAGGTGGCGGCCGACGATCCGGACACGGCGGCAAAGATGGTGCTGCCCAGGATGTTGGTGTGCAGCAGACGGCCCGGCAGCGCATTCACCCAGGGCGCCAGGCCCCGGAACATGCTCTCGGACAGCTTGGTGCGAAACAGGATCTCTCCCATCCACACGAACAGGGGCAGGGCGGTCAGCGTCCAGCTGCTGGCCGATCCCCAGATGGTGATGGCCATGGCATCGCCGGCCGGGCGTGACGAAAACAGCTCCATCCCGATCCAGGCCACACCGGCCAGCGTCAGTCCGATCCAGACGCTGCTGCCCAACAGCAGAAACAGCGCGACGATCAGCAGCGAGGTGACAAGGATCTCATTCATGGCGGGTATCCGATCCGGCACGGGCGCGACGACCCTGCATCTCCAGGATCCATTCGTCGACGAAGGCAATGAAGAGCACCGTGCAACCAATGCCCATCAGGATCTGGGGAATCCACAGCGGCGTGGCGTCGTTGCCGGTGGAGATGTCGTGAAACTCGTGCGATTGCCATGCCAGCCGCCAGGCATAGAAGGCCAGCAGTCCCGACAGCAGGGTCGCGACACCCAACGCCCAGATCTCCATGCCGCGCCGCGCCCCACCAGTCAGTTTGCCGATGATCAGCGTCACCCGGATGTGTTCGTTGGATTTGAGCGTGTGTGCCAGCGCCAGAAAACCGGCGCCCGCCATGGCGTAGCCCGCGTAGGCGTCGGTGCCCGGCACGTGAAAGCCGGCCACCCGGCTGATGATCGACAGCAGGACCATGGCCAGCACGCCGATCATGAAGAGCGCGGCCACCCAGGCCGAGCCGGTGTAGAGGGAATCGAGCAGCTTGCGCATGCAGGCTCCAGAAAATCGGAGAGCGGCCGGGCCGGCTCCCCGATGGATGTTGGGTCGGTCGGCTTACTTGCGGTAGGCACCGAGCATGGCTTGCCCATCAGCGCCGGCCTTGTCCAGCCATTCCTTGAGCATGGTCTCGCCGACCTTCTGCAGGTCGGCCTTGAGCTGCGGCGAAGGCGGCAGCACCTCCATGCCGTTGGCCTTGAGGGTGGCCAGAGTGTCGGTGTTGACCTTCTCCGATGCGGCCCAGCCACGGGCTTCCGCCTCGGCTCCGGCCTTCAGCACCGCGTCCTGGGTGGGCTTGTCCAGCGCGTCGAAGGCCTTTTTGTTGACCAGCACGGCGTTCTTGGGCAGCCAGGCCTGCACGTCGTAGTAGTACTTCAGGTGTTCGTACAGCTTGCTGTCGACGCCGGTGGCGCCCGAGGTCATGTTGGACTCGACCACCCCGGTGGCCAGGGCCTGCGACAGCTCGGCCGCCTGCACGGTCACCGGCTGTGCACCCACCAGCTCGGCGATGCGCGAGGTGGCCGGGCTGTAGGCGCGCCACTTGTTGCCCTTGAGGTCGGCCGCACTGTTGATCGGCTTCTTGCTGTACAGCCCCTGGGGCGGCCAGGCCACGGCGTACAGGAGCATCATCCCTTGCTCGGCCAGCTTCTTCTCCAGAATGGGCTTCTGGGCCGCGTAGAGCTTTTTCGACTCGGCGTAGCTGGTGGCCAGGAAAGGGATGCCGTCAGCGCCAAACATCTGCCACTCGTTCTGGTAGGCCGGCAACAGGATCTCGCCGATCTGTGCCTGCCCGCCCTGAACCGCCCGCTTGATCTCGGGTGCCTTGAACAGCGATGCGCCCGCATGCACCGTGATCTTGAGCTTGCCGCTGGTGGCCTTGTCCACGTCGGCCGCAAACTGGGTCAGATTGACGGTGTGGAAATTGGTGGCCGGGTAGGCGGCCGGCAGATCCCACTTGGTCTGCGCCATGGCGGGCAAGCTGAAGGCCACGGCAGTGGCAGCGAGCGACAGGCTGAAAAAGCGACGTTTCATGTGGACGACTCCGTTGGGTTGATGGACTCGGTATGCCTTCGCCAGCCAGAAGCCGGTTGGCCAGGCATGTGGACCCGGGCGTCTGGCATTCTGGCGACCGACTGGCAAAGTGTGATCGGTGTTTTCCCTGTATGTCAACAAATCGTTGGCAAATTGTTGGTGATCTGAATAAACTGGCGCACCACTTTCAGACACCCGCGAGACATGGCCAAAGCCAAAGCAAGCATCAAGCCACCTGCCCCGGGCGGGCCGCATCCGATCGTCTCATCGGCGCACCTGGTCTCGCCGCGCAGTGCAGAGATGAGCGAATTCGAGTTCGGCCTCATCGTGGCCGGCAACGCGTTCCACCGCTGGATCACGCACTGCATGAGTGCGGCCGGCCTCAAGGACCTCACCGCGCTGGATGTGCTGGTGCTGCACCATGTCACCCACCGTGCGCGCGACAAGCGTCTGTCCGACATCGCGTTCATCATGAATGTCGAGGACACGCACTTGATCAACTACTCCCTGAAGAAGCTGCAGGGCCTGGGGGTGGTGGTCTCCAGCAAGAACGGCAAGGAAGTGACCTATGCGCCGACCGAGTCGGGCAAGGCCTATGTCACGCGCTACCGCGAGATCCGCGAGAGCTGCCTGATTGACGCCCTCAAGGCTGACGACGCCCTCAACCACGACATCGGACAGCTCGCGCGCCTGCTGCGTGTGCTCTCCGGCATCTATGACCAGGCCGCCCGATCGGCCGCCTCCCTGTGAGCGAAACCCCATGAGCAACACCCCCGCAGCCCGCTGGCAGTTCTGGATCGACCGTGGCGGCACCTTCACCGACATCGTGGGCAAGCGCCCCGACGGCACCCTGGTCACCCACAAGCTGCTGTCCGAGAATCCCGAACAATACCGTGACGCAGCCGTGGCCGGCATCCGCCACCTGCTCGGTCTGGAGACCGGGCAGGCGATCACCCCCGACCTCGTCGAGTGCGTGAAGATGGGCACCACGGTGGCCACCAACGCCTTGCTGGAGCGCAAGGGCGAGCCCACGCTGCTGATCACGACCCGCGGTTTCCGCGATGCCCTGCGCATCGCCTACCAGAACCGTCCCCGCCTTTTCGACCGGCACATCGTCCTGCCCGAGTTGCTGTACGAACGCGTGATCGAGGCGGAAGAACGCATGGGCGCCCATGGTGAGGTGATCGCCGCACTGGACGAGGAGCACCTGCGCGAACGCCTCTGGGCCGCGTACGACGCGGGTCTGCGCAGTGCTGCCATCGTGTTCATGCACGCCTACCGCTATCCGGCGCACGAGCAGGCCGCCGAGCGCATCGCGCGCCAGGTGGGTTTCACCCAGGTCAGCACCTCGCACGGCACCAGTCCGATGATGAAGTTCGTCAGCCGGGGTGACACCACCGTGGTCGATGCCTACCTCTCGCCCATCCTGCGCCGCTATGTGGACCAGGTGGCGGCCGAAATGCCCGGTGTCCGGCTGTTCTTCATGCAGTCTTCGGGTGGCCTGACCGATGCGCATGTGTTCCAGGGCAAGGACGCCATCCTGTCCGGGCCGGCGGGGGGCATCGTGGGCATGGCCCGCACGGCTGGCCTGGGCGGACACGACAAGGTCATCGGTTTCGACATGGGGGGTACATCAACCGACGTGTCCCACTACGCCGGTGCCTTCGAGCGCGAGTTCGAGACCCAGGTGGCCGGCGTGCGCATGCGCGCGCCGATGATGAGTATCCACACCGTGGCCGCCGGTGGTGGCTCCATCCTGGCCTTTGACGGTGCGCGCCTGCGCGTCGGGCCCGAGAGTGCGGGCGCCAATCCGGGGCCTGCCAGCTACCGGCGCGGTGGCCCTTTGGCCGTGACCGACGCCAACGTCATGCTGGGCAAGATCCAGCCCGCCCACTTTCCCCATGTGTTCGGCCACGACGGCAACCAGCCCCTGGACGCCGAGGTGGTGCGGCAGCGGTTTGCCGAACTGGCCACGCGTGTGGGCCGTTCTCCAGAGGACGTGGCAGAGGGCTTCCTGCAGATTGCCGTGCAGCAGATGGCCAATGCCATCAAGAAGATCTCCGTGGCGCGCGGCTATGACGTCACCCGCTACACCCTGCAGTGCTTTGGCGGCGCTGGTGGTCAGCATGCCTGTCTGGTGGCCGATGCCCTGGGCATGCAGCGCGTGTTCGTGCACCCGCTGGCCGGGGTGCTCAGTGCCTACGGCATGGGTCTGGCGGACCAGAACGTGATCCGTGAGCAGGCAGTGGAACTGCCGCTGGAGGCCGGGGCTCTGGCCCAGGTCGAAGCCATGCTGGAGAAGCTGGCATCGTTGGCGGTGGCCGAGCTGGAGCGCCAGCAGGTGGGGCAGGGTCAGGTGGTGGCGCATCGCCGTGTGCATGTCCGTTACGAGGGCAGCGACGCGGCCCTCGTGGTCCCTTTCGGGGATCTGGCCACCATCCAGTCGGGCTTTGAGGCCGCCTACCGCCAGCGCTTCGCATTTCTGATGCAGGGCAAGCGCCTGATCGTCGAGGCAGTTTCTGTCGAAGCCGTGTTGCCCGGTGATGCGCCGGCCGAACCGCGACAGACCGAGCATGAGCCGCGTGAGGTTCCTCGCCGCGACACGGTCCACATGTACGCCGACGGACACTGGCTGGACGCCGCCTTGGTGGTGCGCGAGGACCTGCGCCCCGGCGATGTGATCAGCGGTCCGGCCATCATCGCGGAAAAAAATGCCACCACCGTTGTCGAGCCGGGCTGGGAAGCCCGACTGACGGGCCTGAATCACCTGGTGCTCGAACGCCGCGTGCCCCGCACTGTGCGCCATGCTGCGGGCACCCAGGTCGATCCGGTGCTGCTGGAGGTCTTCAACAACCTGTTCATGAACATCGCCGAGCAGATGGGCCTGCAGTTGCAGAACACCGCCTACTCGGTCAACATCAAGGAGCGGCTGGACTTCTCCTGTGCCCTGTTCGACGCCGAGGGCAACCTGATTGCGAACGCGCCGCACATGCCGGTGCACCTGGGCTCCATGGGCGAGAGCATCCGCACCGTCATCGCGCGCAACCAGGGAAGCATGCAGCCGGGCGACGTGTACGTGCTGAACGACCCGTACCACGGGGGCACCCACCTGCCCGACATCACCGTCATCACGCCGGTCTACCTGTCACTCGCAGACACCTCTCCGTCGTTCTATGTGGGCAGCCGTGGCCACCATGCCGACATTGGCGGCACCACTCCCGGTTCCATGCCCCCGTTCTCGACCCGCATCGAGGAAGAGGGGGTGCAGATCGACAACGTCAAGCTCGTTGCCCAAGGTGTCCTGCAGGAGGACGCGATCCTGGACCTGCTGCGCAGTGGCCAGTTCCCCTCCCGAAATCCGCAGCAGAACCTGGCCGACCTCAAGGCGCAGATCGCCGCCAACGAGAAGGGCGTGCAGGAACTGCGCCGCATGGTCGACCAGTTTGGTCTGGAGGTGGTGCAGGCCTACATGCGCCATGTGCAGGACAACGCTGAAGAGTCTGTGCGGCGGGTCATCACCCGCCTCAAGGATGGCGAGTTCACGCTGGCGCTGGACAACGGGGGGCAGATCCGCGTCGCGATCCGTGTGGACACCGCCAACCGCAGTGCCACGATCGACTTCACCGGCACTTCGCCGCAGCAGAGCAACAATTTCAACACGCCCACGGCGGTCTGCATGGCGGCCGTGCTCTACGTCTTCCGCTCGCTGGTGGACGACGACATACCGCTCAATGCGGGCTGTCTCAAGCCGTTGAAGGTGATCATCCCGCCGGGCTCGATGCTCAATCCCAATCCGCCGGCGTCGGTGGTGGCCGGCAACGTGGAAACCTCCACCTGCATCACCAATGCCCTGTTCGGTGCGCTTGGCGTCATGGCGGGTTCGCAGCCGACCATGAACAACTTCACCTTCGGCAACGCCCGCTATCAGTATTACGAGACCATCTCCGGGGGCAGTGGTGCGGGCGGCGAGTTCGACGCTCAGGGGGAATTGTCGGGCGGGTTCCATGGCACCACCGTGGTCCAGACCCACATGACCAACTCGCGACTGACCGACCCCGAGGTGCTGGAGTTCCGATTCCCTGTCAGGCTGGAGAGCTATGCCATCCGCAAGGGTTCAGGTGGGGCAGGGCTCTGGCGCGGCGGGGACGGGGGTGTGCGACGCATCCGCTTCCTTGAACCTATGACCGCCAGCATCCTGTCCAACGGACGGGTGCACCCGGCCTTTGGCATGGCGGGTGGCCAGGATGGCGCGCCGGGTGTCAACCGCGTGCTCAGGGCCGACGCTCGGGTCTAGGTGTTGGCCCACATCGGACAGGCCGACATGGCGCCGGGCGACGTGTTTGAAATCCAGACTCCCGGGGGCGGAGGTTTCGGATCCGCCTGAGGCGGCATGGCGGGCTGGCCATGCCGGCCCGCATCACAGTTCTTCGACGCGACGGGCCGGGTAGCTGTCCCAGGCCTGGCAGCCCGGACATTGCCAGAAGTGCTGGCGGGCCTCGAAACCGCAGGCCGCGCAGCGATAGCGTTGCAGGGGCCCGCAAGCCGCTTCCAGGGCATTCTTCACATGGGCTTGTGCGGTCGGATCGCTGAG
>JAJPEW010000101.1 GCA_021166755.1 Hydrogenophaga sp.
AGCCTCAAGCAGCCCGGCCAGATGCTGGAACGCCTGATGGCCGCTTTCGGCAGCGGCTTGTCCATCTACCTTCCGCTGGGCGCCGGCATGCTGGTGCTGGCGGTGGGCGTGGCCATTGCCTCGGGCAGCTGGGCCATCAGCACCAAACCGATCACCCCTGACCTCAAACACCTCAATCCGTTGGCGGGCATCGGGCGCCTGTTTTCCAAGCAGCAGCTGTTCGAGACCGCCAAACTCACCGGCATGACCCTCGTGTTCGGTGCGGTGGGCTGGCAGTTCGTGTCCAGCCACATTGAGCCCTTCGGATCCCTGCTGATGCTCCCACTTGAAGGGGCGCTGGGTCAACTGGCCCGCTGGCTGATGTTCGGGGTGGGCACGCTGCTGGCGGTGGTCACGGTGTTTGCCCTCATCGACTTTCCGATGCAGAAGTTCCTGCATGGCCAGCGGCTGCGCATGTCGATGGACGAGGTCAAGCGCGAGCACAAGGAAAGCGAGGGCGACCCGCACATCAAGGGCAAGCGCCGTCAGCGCCAGCGCGAACTGGCCATGGGCAATAGCATCACCCGCGTGCCCAAGGCCGACCTGGTGGTGATGAACCCGACGCACTACGCCGTGGCCATCCAGTACGACGACGCCACCATGAACGCGCCGCGCGTGATTGCCAAGGGGGCGGATCTGCTGGCCCTGCGCATCCGCGACGTGGCCAAGGCGTCCCAGGTGCCTGTCATCCAGTCGCCCATGCTGGCACGGGCCCTGTATGCGCACGCCGAGATCGATGACGAGATCCCCTCGGCGCTGTACACAGCGGTGGCCCAGGTGCTGGCCTATGTGTACCAGCTCAAGGCGGCCATGGCCGGCAAGGGCGTCATGCCCGCTGCGGTGCCTGTGCCCGAGGTGCCGCGCGAGCTGGATCCCCATTCGAAGAAGTCTGATCAGGAGAAGAACCGATGAACGCGCAACTGCTCATGATCCGGCAGTGGCTGGACCGCAATGCCGGCTGGGCCGCAGGCCTGGCGGCCCCCATGCTGGTGGTGGTCGTGCTGTCGCTGATGGTGCTGCCGATGCCGCCCTGGCTGCTCGACACCTTCTTCACGCTGAACATTGCTCTGGCGATGGTGGTGATGATGGTGGCCGCCTACATGCGCCGTCCCCTGGACTTCTCGGTGTTCCCCACCGTGCTGCTGCTGACCACCTTGCTGCGCCTGTCGCTCAACGTGGCGTCCACGCGCGTGGTGCTGATGGAGGGTCATACCGGCCCCGGCGCGGCCGGTGCGGTGATCGAGGCCTTCGGCCACTTCCTGATCGGCGGCAACTTCGCGGTCGGCCTGATTGTTTTTGCCATCCTGGTGGTCATCAACTTCATCGTGATCAACAAGGGTTCGGAGCGGATCGCGGAGGTGAGTGCCCGCTTCACGCTGGATGCCATGCCTGGCAAGCAGATGGCCATCGATGCCGACCTGAACGCCGGCCTGATCGACGAGAAGGAAGCCAAGCGCCGTCGCGCCGAGGTGGGCGAGGAAGCCGAGTTCTTCGGTTCCATGGATGGTGCCTCCAAGTTCGTGCGCGGCGACGCCATCGCCGGCATCCTGATCCTGTTCATCAACATCATCGGTGGTCTGATCATCGGCATGGTCCAGCACGGGCTGGGCGCCGGCGAAGCCGCCGACAGCTACATCTTGCTGGCCGTCGGTGATGCCCTGGTGGCGCAGATCCCGGCGTTGCTCATTTCGGTGGCCGCGGCCATGGTGGTCTCGCGGGTGGGCAAAGACGCCGACCTGGGTGGCCAGATGGTGCAGCAGATGTTCTTTTCATCGCGCGTGCTGGCCATCACCGCGTCGGTGTTGTTCCTGCTGGGTGTGATCCCGGGCATGCCGCATGCGGTGTTCCTCGTGTTTGCAGCCATCTTCGGCACCCTGGCCTGGTGGCGCTACAAGGAAGAGCAGCGGCCCAAGCCGGTGGAGGCCGAAGCGCCACCGGTCAACCCCGATGGCGAGGCCACCTGGGACGACCTGCAGCCGGTCGACCTGCTGGGTCTGGAGCTGGGGTACCGCCTGATTGCCATGGTCGACAAGGAGCGCCAGGGCGACCTGCTGACCCGCATCAAGGGTGTGCGCAAGAAGTTCGCGCAGGAGGTGGGTTTCCTGCCGCCGGCCGTGCATGTGCGCGACAACCTGGAGCTCAAGCCCAGTGCCTACCGCATCACCTTGCGCGGCGTGGTGGTGGGCGAGGGCGAGGTTTTCCCCGGCATGTACCTGGCCATCAACCCGGGTGGCGTCAACCTGCCGCTGATCGGCACCCCCACGACCGACCCGGCCTTCGGCCTGCCTGCGCACTGGATCGACGAACGTCAGAAGGAAAACGCGCAAATGGCCGGTTTCACCGTGGTTGATTCCGAGACTGTGCTGGCCACGCATCTTTCACACTTGATGCAAGTCCAGGCGGCCAAATTGCTGAGCCGGACGGAGACCCAGGACCTGGTCGAACACGTGACCCGCCTGGCCCCGAAACTGATCGAAGAAGTCGTGCCGAAAATGGTCCCCGTTGCCACCTTCCAGAAAGTCCTCCAGCTGTTGCTGGAAGAGGGGGTGCACGTGCGCGACATCCGTTCCATCATCGAATCGCTGGCCGAAAACGCCGGTGCCGTCACCGACCCGGCCGAACTGGCCCGCCGCGTGCGCATTTCGCTGGCACCGGCCATCGTCCAGCAGATCTATGGCCCGGTCAAGGAGCTGGAAGTCATCGCCATCGAACCTGGCCTGGAGCGTCTGTTGATGCAGGCCCTGGGCGGTGTCAACGGCACGGCCCTGGACCCCGGTGTGGCCGAAATGCTCAGCAAGTCCGCCACCGATGTGGCCAACCAGCAGGAAGAGAAGGGGGTGCCCGCCTGCCTGCTGGTGCCCGATCCCATCCGTACCGCCATGGCGCGCCTGCTGCGCCGTGCCGCGCCACGCCTGCAGGTGCTGGCGCACAGCGAAATTCCTGACACCCACCTCATCCGTATCGGCCCGATTCTTGGGGAGATTGCAGCATGAACATCCAGCGTTTCACCGCCCCGACCTCGCGCGAGGCATTGACCAAGGCGCGCAAGCAGTTCGGCGATGCCGCCGTGATCCTGTCCACCCGGCAGACCGATGACGGCTTCGAGGTGATGGCCACCTCGGAAGAGAACCTGGCCAACCTGGTGCCCCAGGCACAGCCGCAGACCCAGGGCAAGCTGGCTGCCCGCGCCAGCGAGCGCGATGCACCCAAGCCCCCGCGCAAGCCGGCCCTGGCCGAACGCGATCCGCTGCCGCGGGCATCGGTCAGCGACACGGTCGATGGCGACACCCAGACCATGGCCATGAGCACGCTGTCGTTTCAGGACTATGTGCGTGAGCGCATGCTGCGCAAGCGCCGCGAATCGATGCAGCAGGATGCCGACGTGCCGGTGCGTGCGGCCACACCCGAACCTGAGATGCCACGTACGATGCCGCGCGCCGAGCCGGTGCAGGTGCCGGTGCAGCGCTTCAATGAACCGGCCTTCTCCATCCCGGCCGCCCTGCAGATGCCCCAGCCCATCCGCACCCGTCCCGTGGTGCGCCCGGAGTGGGACGATTCCATGCCGTCTGCTGCGCCGGCGAACG
>JAJPEW010000181.1 GCA_021166755.1 Hydrogenophaga sp.
CGGCTGTCGCCCAGGGAGGGCGACGGGAAGACCAACGCATCTCCACCAACCTACGTCAGGGGTCCACGCAGCATGGCAGTCGTTGTCAACAAACCCATTCCCGAATTTGAAGCCATGGCCACCGGCGGCATCAAGGTCAGCAACCAGTCGCATGTGGGCCAGACGGTGGTTCTGTATTTTTACCCCAAGGACAACACGCCTGGTTGTACCACCGAGGCCATGCAGTTCCGCGACAAGTACAAGGACTTCGTCAAGGCGGGCGCTCTGGTGTTCGGTGTCTCCCGCGACAACATGAAGTCGCACGACGACTTCAAGGCCAAGCTGGAGCTGCCCTTCGAACTCATCGCCGACACCGAAGAGAAGATGTGCCACATGTTCGGTGTCGTCAAGAACAAGATCATGTACGGCAAGAAAGTCAAGGGTATCGAGCGTAGCACCTTCCTGATCGGCGCCGATGGCGTACTCAAGCAGGAGTGGCGCGGTCTGAAGGTGCCGGGTCACGTCGAAGAGGTGCTCAAGGCCGTCAAGGCACTCAAGAAGTCCGCCTGATACCCGGGCGATGCCGATACGCCACGGAGCGCTTGGCGTGTCACGGGAGTCATGCATAATGGTTTCATGACTTCACGAAGTCTGACTGCCCTCTCATCCCCCAGCGCTCCCAGCGCTGCCCCAGAAGCCGCCCGGTTGTCCCGGCGGCTTTTTGTTTGCCCGAACGCTGGCTGACCGGCCCCAGATCCATGCCCCTGCCCCCCGCCCCCACCAAACGCGCTGCCCTGCTCTCTCCCGAGGCCTATCACCTGAAGGCTGTGGCCGACGAAACGCCGGCGCCCGCCACTGTGCCCGCGCCAGCGGCGCCTGCAGCGACGGCGCAGACCACCGGCCGATCACGCACACGCACCGCATTGCCCAAGACAGAGACCGCGCCGGCGGCCACGCCAGCGCCGGCCCGGGGGCGCCGCCATGGAGCAGAGTCTGGCGGCAAGACATCGCGAAAGCCCGAGGACGCGCCAGCACGCGCACAGGCTGTCATGGAAGCCCCGGTGGCTGCGCCTGTGCCTGCCCGGCGCAAGGCCGCCAGCACCCGATCTGCCGGCCAGGGGCCAGCGCGCCTTTTCGTGCTGGACACGAACGTGCTGCTGCACGACCCGATGAGCCTGTTCCGCTTCGAAGAACACGACATCTTCCTGCCGATGATCGTGCTGGAGGAACTGGACGGCCACAAGAAAGGCATGACCGAAGTGGCCCGCAACGGCCGCCAGACCAGCCGCAACCTCGACGCCTTGGCGGCCCAGGCCGGAGGCGACATGGCCAAAGGTCTCAAGCTGTCGGCCACCGGCCATCACGCCGCGCGCGGTCTGCTGTTCTTCCAGACCGAGCCGCTGCTCAATGACTTGCCGGCCAGCCTGCCCCAAGGCAAGGCGGACAACCAGATCCTGGGGGTGGTACACGCACTGCGCCAGAAGCACCAGGACCGCGAAGTGATTCTGGTGTCCAAGGACATCAACATGCGGGTCAAGGCGCGTGCGCTGGGCCTGGCCGCCGAGGACTACGAGAACGACAAGACGCTGGATGATGGCGAGCTGCTGTACTCCGGTGCCCTGGCCCTTCCCCAGGACTTCTGGACCCGCCAGAGCAAGACCATCGAAAGCTGGCAAAGCGGCAGCCACACCTTCTATCGCGTCAGTGGTCCGGCCGTGGGGCAGTTCCACATCAACCAGTTCGTGTATTTCGAGGCACCCGGCGAGCCCTCGCTCTATGCCCGGGTGACCGAGATCCGGGACAAGACGGCCGTCCTCAAGACGCTCAAGGACTACACCCACCTGAAGAACGCCGTCTGGGGCGTCACCAGCCGCAACCGTGAGCAGAACTTCGCGCTGAACCTGCTGATGGACCCGGAAATCGACTTCGTCACGCTGGCGGGCACAGCCGGCACCGGCAAGACGCTGATGGCCCTGGCCAGCGGCCTGACGCAGGTGCTGGACGAGCGCCGCTATACCGAAATCATCATGACACGGGCCACCGTCAGTGTGGGCGAGGACATCGGCTTCCTGCCCGGTACCGAGGAAGAAAAGATGGGCCCCTGGATGGGCGCGCTCGACGACAACCTGGAGTTCCTGGCCAAGGGTGACGTCGGCGGGGCCGGCGAATGGGGGCGCGCCGCCACCAACGAACTGATCCGCAGCCGCATCAAGGTCAAGAGCATGAACTTCATGCGAGGCCGTACGTTCATGAACAAGTACGTCATCATCGACGAGGCGCAGAACCTGACGCCCAAGCAGATGAAGACACTGATCACCCGGGCGGGACCTGGCACCAAGATCATCTGCATGGGCAACCTGGCCCAGATCGATACGCCCTACCTGACCGAGGGTTCGTCCGGCCTCACCTACGCCGTGGACCGCTTCAAGGGCTGGCCGCACGGTGGCCACATCACCCTGGCCCGTGGGGAGCGTTCACGTCTGGCGGACTTCGCCAGCGAAGTCCTGTAAGCCGCTTGCGCCACCGAAGCGGCGGCGCAAGCTGGCACATCAGAAGTCGTCGGTGCCGCCCGCTAGGCTCTCGAAGCGGGTGAGCATGTTCAGGAAGGCCAGCTTCACGGTGCCGGTGGGGCCGTTACGCTGCTTGCCGATGATGATCTCGGCCACCCCCGGCTCCTTGCAGGTCTCGCGGTTGTAGTACTCGTCGCGGTAAATGAACATGATGATGTCCGCGTCTTGTTCGATGGCGCCGGATTCGCGCAGGTCGGACATCATGGGGCGTTTGTCGGTGCGTTGCTCCACCGAGCGGTTGAGCTGGGACAGGGCAATCACCGGGCACTGCAGCTCCTTGGCCAGCATCTTGAGGCCCCGCGAGATTTCACCGAGTTCCGTTGCCCGGTTGTCGCCACCGGCGGCGCTGGAGCCGCTCATCAGCTGCAGGTAGTCGACGACGATCAGGCCCAACTTGCCGCACTGGCGGGCCAGACGCCGCGCGTTGGCCCGCAATTCACTGGGCGTCAGTCCCGGCGTCTCGTCAATGTGCAGTGAAACAGTGCGCAGCTTTTCGATGGCTTCCGTCAGGCGCGGCCATTCGTCGTCGGTCAGCTTGCCAGTCCGAAGGTGACCCTGGTTGATGCGACCGATGGAACCGACAATACGCACCGCCAGCTGGGCGGCGCCCATTTCCATGGAGAACACGGCAACCGGCAAGCCCTCATTCAGGGCCACGTGCTCGGCAATGTTGATGGCAAACGCGGTCTTGCCCATGGAGGGACGGGCGGCCAGCACCACCAGGTCGCCGGCCTGCAGACCCGAGGTCATGCGGTCCAGATCGACAAAGCCGGTCGGCACGCCGGTGACGTCGTTGGGGTTGTCGGCCATTTCCTGCACACGGTCGAGCAGGTCGACGACCAGCTTGTCCATGGACTGGAAACCCTCCTTCATCCGCGAGCCTTCCTCGCCGATGTGGAAGATCTTCTGCTCGGCCTCGTCCAGGATCTTGGCCACCGGCCTGCCCTGCGGGTTGAAGGCCGAGGTGGCGATCTCGTCGCTGGCCGCCACCAGCTTGCGCAGGATGGCGCGTTCCCGGACGATTTCGGCGTAGCGGCGGATGTTGGCCGCACTGGGCACATACTGCGCCAGCGAGTTCAGATAGGCCAGACCACCCGCCTCTTCGGCCTTGCCCTGGTTCTGCAGGTGCTCGAACACCGTGACCACGTCGGCCGGCTTGCTGGCATTGACCAGCGTGGCCACCGACGAAAACACCAGACGGTGCTCATAACGGTAGAAATCCGAATCGTTGATCAGGTCGGCCACCCGATCCCAGGCCGCGTTGTCCAGCAACAGGCCTCCCAGCACGCTGGACTCGGCCTCGATCGAATGCGGTGGCACCCTCAGCTGGGCGATCTGGCGGTCGGCACTGAAGCCGCCATCTTCAAAGCCGGGTTCGAACGGGGACAGGGAGCTGGAGAAGGCGTCGGACATGGCTGCAGGTCAAAACCCGATGGTACGGTGCGATCCGCCCGTTGTCAGGGGACAAGTCTGTGGATAAACGGTGCAACGGCGGTGGGCATCCGGTGTGTCGACCACCGGTAGCGCCCAGCCATGAAAAAAGCCGCCAGCCCGGAGGCGGCGGCTTCATGGCAACCCGACCGGGACGGCCGGACTGCGGTGGTGATCAGGCGGTCTCGCCGAGCACCGTGACGTTGACGTCGACGTTCACGTCGGTGTGCAGGTGCACCTGGACCGTGTAGTCGCCAACCATCTTGAGAGGGCCGTTGGGCATGCGGACCTGGGCCTTGGCCACGGCGAAACCCATCTTGACCAGCTCTTCGGCCACGTCGTGGTTGGTCACGGAACCGAACAGGCGACCGTCCACGCCGGCCTTCTGGGTCAGCTTGACGGTGGCGGCGGCAACCTTCTCACCCAGGGCCTGGGCTTCAGCCAGCTTGGCGGCCGCGGCCTTTTCGAGCTCGGCGCGGCGGGCTTCGAAGTCGGCGATGGCCGACTTGGTGGCACGGCGTGCACGGCCGGTGGGGATCAGGAAGTTGCGGGCGTAGCCGTCCTTGACCTTGACCACATCACCCAGGGCACCCAGGTTGATGACTTTGTCGAGAAGAATGATTTGCATGTCAGTTTCCCTTTCAGACGCGGTGCTGGTCGCTGTAGGGCAGCAGGGCCAGGAAGCGGGCACGCTTGATGGCGGTGGTCACCTGGCGCTGGTAGATGGCGCGGGTGCCGGTCAGGCGGGCGGGGATGATCTTGCCGTTTTCGGCGATGAAGTCACGCAGGACGTCCACGTCCTTGTAGTCGACTTCTTCCACGCCAGCCACGGTGAAGCGGCAGAAGCGCTTGCGCTTGAACAGCAGCGACTGGGTGTTGCGCTTGGGGCGCTTGTCTTTGTTGAAACGCTTGGGTGCAGCCATGATGGGCCTCTCCTATGTTTTGCTGAATGCTTGGATATGGAACACGACGCCTTTGCCGTTGCGGGCGTTGCCCAGGAACCCTTCAAACCTGCAAACCGAATCGAGTCCTTGTCGGGACAGGGTTTCGGCCATGGCACCGAAGGCAACCGCCTTCACCTGCAGCTTCACGGTTCTTGGGGTATCCAGCTCGGTGACCATGGACTCGTGCTCAAGCACGAGGTTCAGGGCCGGTATGCCTGCCGGCGTGTAGCGCAGGTTCTGCACCTGCACCACCGACGCGGTCAAACAGAGCTGGTTCACCCGTTCAGGCTGGGCTGGCGCCTCAGGCCGAAGCCTGCTCCTGCTGGGCCTTGCGAGCTTCTTCGCGCTCGACCGACTTCATCATCGAGGAAGGGCCAGTTTCGGCCTTCTTCTTCTGGACGGTCAGCTGGCGCAGCACGGCGTCGTTGAACTTGAAGGCGTGCTCCAGTTCAGCCATCACAGCCTGGTCGGCTTCGATGTTCAGGCACAGGTAGTGGGCCTTGGACAGCTTGTTGATCTGATAAGCCAGTTGGCGGCGGCCCCAGTCTTCAACACGGTGGATCTTGCCGTTGCCGGCCGTGATCATGCCCTTGTAGCGCTCCAGCATGGCCGGAACCTGTTCGCTCTGATCCGGGTGGATCAGCAAAACGATCTCGTAATGACGCATGGACTCTCCTTGTGGATTGAACAACCGCTCCCGGCGTCGGACGGGATGCGGCAAGGCAAGCCCAACATTGTAGCAATTTCAGGTCAGCGTGACAAATCCGCTTCCGACGGGGCCATGCTGTGGCGTCAGAGGGGGCGGTCGTCCTTTGCCCCGCCCGCCTTGCCCGGCAACCGGATGCCCTCGACGAGGGCCCGGGTCGCCCCGTCCGGGCGTGGCGAGACCAGACTGACGAGAATGATCACGGCAAAGCCGACCGGCACGCCAAACACGCCGGCGGAAATGGGCTGGATACCCCACCACAGCTCCACGGGTGACGTGATGCCGAAGACAGCGCGCAGCCAGGGCTGCGTGGTGGCCATGTAGTAGAAGGTCATGGCCAGGCCAGCGATCATGCCCAGGGATGCGGCCAGGCCGTTGGCCCGCTTCCAGAAGATACCCAGCACCAGGGCCGGAAAGAAGGCCGCGGCCGCAAACGAGAACGCCGCCGACACCAGGAAAAGGATATCGGCCGGCTTCTGCGCCGCCACGTAGGCCGCCATGAGCGCCACCACCAGCAGGAGCACCTTGGAGATCGTGACCCGCCGGGCCGTGGAGGCGTTCGGGTCGATCATCTTGTAGTACAGATCGTGGGACAGGGCGCTGGCAATCGTCAACAGCAGGCCATCGGCCGTGGACAAGGCCGCCGCCAGCCCACCGGCGGCCACCAGGCCCGAGATCACGAATGGCAGCCCTGCGATCTCGGGCATCGCCAGTACCAGAATGTCGCCGCCGATGGTCAGCTCGTTGAGCTGCAGCTTGCCATCCTGGTTGACATCGGTGACCGAAAGGAGCGCCGGATCCACCCGGTTCCAGGTGCTGATCCATTGGGGCAGCTGGTCCATGGGCGTGCCGACCAGCCCGTGAAACACCTCGAACTTGATCATCACCGCCAGCGCTGGCGCCGTGAAGTACAGCAGGCAGATGAACAGCAGTGACCAAGCCACCGATTTGCGCGCCTCCTGGACATCGGGCACGGTGTAGTAGCGCATGAGGATGTGCGGCAGCGCCGCCGTGCCCACCATCAGGCAGAACACCAGGGCCAGGAAGTTGCGTCTTGATTCTTCGTATTCCCGACGCTCTGCCAGGCTCCCCTGCGGATCGCCGGTGAAGGGGATCGCATGCGGGGGCATGCCATTGAGGGGCTTGGACTTGGTGTCGGCCTCCTGTTTCTGACGCGTCCACAGTGCGACCGCCGCATCCACATCCCGGGGCAGCATGGCCAGCTGCCGCTCTGCCGCCGCCATCTGGGACAGAGACGCGCCCTCCTGCCTCAGACGGCTGAGCCGCTCCTCGGCCTGCTGACGGTCGGCCAACATCGCGGCGGCCGGGTCGCTGAGCTTGTCGGCCAGTTCCTGGGCACGCTGGCGGTAGATGTCGCGCACCTCCACCTCGGTCGGATCATGGGTGAGCAGGCGCTCTTTGGCCGTGACCTTTTCCAGCTGGAATCCGTAGATGGCCTGTGGCACCGGCACACCGGTCTGCTTGACCGACAGCCACAGGACCGGGACCAGGTAGGCAATGATGATCACGATGTACTGGGCGACCTGGGTCCAGGTGACCGCGCGCATGCCCCCCAGGAAAGAGCACACGAGGATGCCCCCGAGACCCAGAAAGATGCCCAGTTCGAAGGCCACACCCGTCAGGCTGGCCGTGATCAGACCGACGCCGGAAATCTGTGCCACCACGTAGGTGAACGAACAGAGGATGGCGGCGGCAATGCCGAGCAGGCGCGGCAGGTGGCCGCCGTAGCGCTCACCCAGGTAGTCCGGAATGGTGAACTGGCCGAACTTGCGCAGGTACGGGGCCAGCAGCAGGGCCACCAGGCAATAGCCTCCGCTCCACCCCATGACGAAGGCCAGTCCGTTGTAGCCGGTAAGGTACAGCGTGCCAGCCATGCCCATGA
>JAJPEW010000194.1 GCA_021166755.1 Hydrogenophaga sp.
ACCACCTCGCCACCCCTCTCTGCAGAGGCTGCCGCCCCGCCGGCGATCCGGTTGGCTTCCTGGGCCGATTGGGCCGACTGGGCCACCGCCGAGGTCATTTCCTCCATGGTGGCCGAGGTCTGCTGCAGGCTCGATGCGGCCGATTCCGTGCGCGACGACAGGTCGTGGTTGCCGCTGGCGATCTCGCGTGACGCTTCATGCACGGCGTCGCTGGTGGCGCGGATCTCCCGCAGCGTCGCCTGGATCTTGTCGACGAAGGCGTTGAAGCCCTGGGCAATGCGGGCCAGTTCGTCGTGCCCGCTGGCATCCAGCCGCTTGGTCAGATCGCCGTCGCCCGAGGCCACGTCTTGCATGGCCGCCTGCAGGCGATCGAGCCGCTGGAGCGAGCGCACGACCACCGCGCCCGCCAGCAGGGCGGCCGCCACGGTCACCACCACCGCCCCGATCAGGGACTGCAGCAGGAAGTTCGACACCGAGGCCAGCGCCTCGCCCTTGTGCAGCGAGATCACCAGCTTCCAGTTGGTGCCCGCCACCGGTACCGCCGTCAGCAGGCGGGCCGTGCCGCCGATGTCCACCTCGGTCAGGTCGGCACCCAGCGCACCCACCGCCGCCGGCGTCAGGGCGGGGCTCAGGCTGGTCGCCTCCTTGAGCACCAGGTCCAGGTTGGTGTGCACCATCACCTTGCCCTCGGCCGACAGCACGAAGGCATCGCTGGAGGGCGTGGGCTTGATGGCGGTCACGGCCGCGGCCACCACGTCCATGAACACGTCGCCGGCAGCCACTGCCCGCGTCTCGCCGCCGTTGCGGTCAGCCACCGCGAAGGTCATGACCAGCTTCTTGCTGCCCGCATCCACATACGGTTCGGTCAGCACCACCCCTTGCCCCTTCGCGGCCTGGATGTACCACGGCCGTCCGGTCGGGTCCCAGTCGGGGGGCAGGTTCTGAGGTGTCGAGAAGATGGCCTTTTTGTTCTGGTAGCCGATGTAGGTGGTGTCGAAGAAACCGCTCTTGACCGCCTGGGTGAGCGCCGGCATGGGGTCTTCCACCTGGGTGGCGGGCAGCAACGCACCCACCACGGCGGCCTTGCTGGCCACCCATTGGCCGATGCCCTCGGCGCGCGCCAGAGCCAGACTCTGGGCCGATGCGTTCACCGATGCCCGGGTGGTCGATTGCAGGCTCAGGAAGTTGAAGGTGCTGACCACCGCCAGACTGACCACCACCAGAACGGCGACGGTAGCGACCAGGCGGCTTTTGATGGACAGGTGACGGAATCGTGAGGGTGGACGGCTCATGGTGACCTCATGACGAAAGAAATACACCTTTTGAATGCGGTTCGCGGCCACCGTGGGGTCGCGAAGGCCGCAACGTGCGTGCTCATCGGCAGGACCCGATGGCCACTTGAGCCCGAACAGACCGGCGGATTCCCGCTTTTTCGTGATCCGAGCCGACGCCAAGGTGACCGCAGGGGTGGATCGGCCGTCCTACCATGCCCCCATGGACACGACACCCGCTCCCGCCGAAGGTCGCATCCTCACTGAGGTGCGCGGCCCGATCCTGATGATCGGCATCGACCGCCCCGCCAAGCGCAACGGCTTCACGCCCACCATGATGCGTGCCCTGGCCGAGGCCTACACCCGGCTGGATGACGACCCGGTGCTGCGCGTGGGGGTGCTGCACGCCATCGGGGATCATTTCACCGCGGGGCTGGACCTGCCCGCCTTTGCGCCACTGATGCAGCGTGGCGAATACGCCGTGCCCCATGGTCTGGTCGATCCGCTGAACCTGGGCGACGCCGGCTGGCGCCGCCGCACCAAACCCCTGGTGGTGGCGGTCAAGGGCATCACCTTCACCCTGGGTATTGAGCTCATGCTGGCGGCCGACATCGTGGTCGCGGCGGACGACGGCCGCTTCTCGCAGCTCGAGGTGGCGCGCGGCATCATGGCCACGGGCGGCGCCACCCTGCGCATGGCCGAGCGCGCTGGCCTGGGCAATGCCCTGCTGCACCTGTTGACGGGGGATGACTTCAACAGCGCGGAGGCCCTGCGCCTGAATTTCGTGCAGCGGGTGGTTCCGGCGGGTCAGGAACTGGATGAGGCGCTGCGGATTGCCGAACGCATTGCCCGTCAGGCGCCGCTGGCCGTGATCGCCACCCGCCTCAACGCCCTGAAGGCGGTGGAGCAGGGGCCACAGGCCGCCATGGCCGATTTCGACGCCACCCAGCAGCGCCTGGCGCTCAGCGAGGACGCGGCCGAGGGCGTGGCGGCGTTTCGCGAGAAGCGCCCACCGGTGTTCAAGGGGCGCTGAGGCGCCCGATCAAGTCTTCGCCCCATGCCCAGGGGCCGGTCAGCGTGAGCGTGACCGACACCCGCTCGTCTCCATCGGGCAGGGTCTGGACATCCAGATCCCACGCCCCTCCGTCGTCCAGCGCGCCACGCGGACCAGGCGCGTCGGACTGTGCCGCCGCCTCAACCGCCCGCACCTCGACCATCACCGTGGACAGCTCGTCGGGGGGTACGCTGGCCATGGCTTCCCAGCTGCCGTTGCCCTCGCCATCGTCGCTGGCGTCGAAGATCAGGTATTGAAGCTGCATGGCAGCGATTGTCTTTCGGCGAAAAAGAAGAGCGGCGCCCGTCGGCGCCGTGTCTCCGTCCAGAATGCCGCGGAACTGGCTTTGCCAGGCCGCAGGCGTTGCCCCCTTGAGGGGGTGACGCACCGCAGGTGCGGCGCGGGGGTGGGTACTTGCCTCAGCCCTGTTTTACCTTCAGACGCCACGCATGCAGCAGCGGCTCGGTGTAGCCGCTCGGCTGCTCCTTGCCCTTGAACACCAGGTCCAGCGCGGCCTGGTAGGCCTTGCTGGTCTTGGCGTTGCCGGCCATGGGCTGGTAGAGCTTGTCGCCCGCGTTCTGCTTGTCCACCTTGGCGGCCATGCGCTCATACGTGTCGCGCACCTGCTGCTCGGTCACGATGCCGTGGTGCAGCCAGTTGGCCACATGCTGGCTGCTGATGCGCAGCGTGGCGCGGTCTTCCATCAGGCCCACGTCGTTGATGTCCGGCACCTTGGAGCAGCCCACGCCCTGGTCGACCCAGCGCACCACATAACCCAGGATGCCCTGGATGTTGTTGTCCAGCTCGGCCTGCTTTTCGGCCTCGGTCCAGTTCGGGTTGGCGCTCACCGGCACCGTCAGCAGGCCGGTCAGCAGGTTGTCGCGCTCCTTGCTGGCGTCGATCTTTTCCAGTTCCTTCTGCACGTCGGACACCAGCACCTGGTGGTAGTGCAGGGCGTGCAGCGTGGCACCGGTGGGCGAGGGCACCCAGGCGGTGTTGGCGCCGGCCTTGGGGTGGGCGATCTTCTGCTCCAGCATCGCCTTCATCAGGTCGGGCATGGCCCACATGCCCTTGCCGATCTGCGCCTTGCCGCGCAGGCCGCAGGACAGACCCACCAGCACGTTGTTGCGCTCGTAGCTCTGGATCCAGGCGCTGGTCTTCATGTCGCCCTTGCGGATCATGGGGCCGGCCAGCATGGCGGTGTGCATCTCGTCGCCGGTGCGGTCCAGGAAGCCGGTGTTGATGAAGGCGACGCGGCTGGCAGCGGCTTCGATACAGGCCTTCAGGTTGACCGAGGTGCGGCGCTCCTCGTCCATGATGCCCAGCTTGACGGTGGCTTCCGGCAGCCCCAGCACCTGCTCGACGCGGCTGAACAGTTCGGCGGCGAAGGCCACTTCCTTGGGG
>JAJPEW010000217.1 GCA_021166755.1 Hydrogenophaga sp.
TCACCGAAATCGAGATCGAATGCCTGGCCATGCAGCTGCCCGAGTTCATCGAGGTGGATCTGTCCAAGGTCGAGAAGGGTGCCACCATCCACACGGGTGACCTGAAGCTGCCCAAGGACGTCAAGCTGGTGACCCACGGCCGCAAGGACATCACCATCGCCACGGTGGTGGAGCCGGTCGAGGAAGTCATCGCTGCGCCGGTGGCCGCCGCTGCCGACGACAAGAAGGGCAAGAAGAAGAAGTGATTCTTCCCGGACGCCAACCTGTCCGGACTGCCCTGGGGCCCGCTCTGCGGGCCCTTTTTTCTTGGGTCCCCCCGATAATCCGACACCATGATCCGACTGATTGCCGGCCTGGGCAACCCGGGCCCCGACTACGAACAGACCCGACACAACGCCGGCTTCTGGTGGGTGGACGAAGCAGCACGCCAGCTGGGCGTGTCACTGCAGATGGAACGTGGTCACTTCGGTCTGGTGGCCAGGGCCAACGTGCGTGGGCAGAGCGTCTGGCTGGTGGAGCCGCAGACCTACATGAACCGCTCTGGCCAGGCCGTGGCCTCGGTGGCGCGTTTCTTCAAAATTGCCCCGGAAGAGGTGCTGGTTGTCCACGACGAACTGGATCTGCCACCTGGCGAAGCCAAGCTCAAAAAGGGCGGGGGACACGCGGGCCACAACGGGCTGAGGGACATCCATGCCCAGCTGGGCAGTCCGGAGTACTGGCGCTTGCGCCTGGGCATCGGTCACCCCGGCAACAAGGCCGAAGTGGCCAACTGGGTGCTCAAGAAACCCTCGCCGGACGACCGGATCGCGATTGCACAGGCCATGGACCGCAGCCTCAAGGCGCTGGGTCACCTGATTGACGGCGAGATGGACAAGGCGACCGCGCTGATCCACACCAGCAAGCCTCCCCGTCCGAAGCCGCCGCGGCCGCCCAAGACCCCGCCAGCGACGGGTCAGGCGGCAGAGGGTGGCGCCGTGGCAGGCCCTGCGGACGCCAGCGACTGACCGGCCTGCTGCAAGCGCTGGTACTTCTGCCACAGCGTCTCGTGGTTTTCCACGTGCTGCGGATCGACCGGGATGCACTCCACCGGACACACCTGCACGCACTGAGGTTCATCGAAGTGGCCCACGCACTCGGTGCAACGGTTCGGGTCGATCTGGTAGTACTCCTCACCCATCGAGATGGCCTGGTTGGGGCACTCGGGCTCGCAGACATCACAGTTGATGCACTCGGCGGTGATCATCAGGGCCATGGTGAATCCCTCAAGCCTGCAAGGGAGGCGTGCGCAGGCGATCGGCCACGGAGGGACTGACCATCTGGGACACATCGCCACCGAGCTTCGCAATCTCGCGCACCAGGGTGCTGGAGATGCACTGGGTGTCTGCCTGCGGCAGCAGGAACACGGTTTCGACGGCCGGGTTGAGCTTGCGGTTCATGGCCGCCATCTGGGCTTCATAGTCGAAATCGGTCAGGTTGCGGATGCCGCGCACCACCGCGCAAGCGCCCTGTTCACGGCAAAAGTCCATGATCAGTCCATCAAACGGCAGGACACGGATGCGTGAACCTTCGGCACCGAGGGCTTCGGCCGCCATGGCCATGCGCTCGTGCAGGGTGAAGCGCGTCTTCTTGTGGTGCGCGATCGCCACGGCGATGATCAACTCATCGAACATCCGCGCGGCACGGCGGGCCACATCCTCATGACCCAGGGTGATGGGATCGAAGGTGCCGCTGTAGACGGCAATACGGCCGCCAGCCGACCGGGAAAGCTCGGAACTCATCCCCGAATTATGCGCGAGGGCCCCGCCAGAGATCAGTCGACCGCCAAAGTCCGCAACAGGTGAAAGGCCACCTGCCCTGCCCGGCCCTGCCGGTGCATCTGCAGGCCCACGCTGGCCAGGGCGTCGGCCGTCCACACCACGGGGGCCTCCAGGTAGATCAGGCCGTTGACGCCAATGGCGCCCCGCGCCGCCTGCAGGGCCGACCGGAACAGCGCCTCGTTGCCTCCGTCCCCGAACGGTGGATCCAGAAAAACGAGATCCAGGGCAGCACCCTGACGTTGCCGCAAGGCGGCCAGGGCATCGCCCCGCTCGACCCGGACACTGCCCTCGGCCTTCAGCCGGGTCACGATGGTCTGAATGCCTTTGGCCAGCGAAGGATCCTGCTCGACCAGCGTGACCTCCGAAGCCCCGCGTGAGGCCGCCTCCAGGCCCAGGGCACCACTGCCGGCAAACGCATCCAGGCAGCGCCAACCGGTGAGGTCCTGCCCCAACCAGTTGAACAGGGTTTCACGCACCCGCGCGGGCGTGGGCCGCAGTCCCGGCGCATTCTTCACGGGCAGAGGCGTGCGCTTCCAAAGCCCACCGATGATGCGGACCTCTTGCGGGGCCTGAGTGGTGGATGCGGGCGATGGGCGACGGGGGGATGAAGGACGGTTCATGAAGACAGATCGGCCGGGTCAGGCGCAGCCGAGCAGGTCGGCGAGATGCATCAGGTCACGGGCATGCACGGTATTGGCCGGGTCAGAGGAAACGTCCTTGGGGTGCACCGCACCGAACTCCGTGGGACGCTCGATGTAAGCGGTCTGCAGACCACAGGCGCGTGCCGCCGCCAGGTCATCCTGATGCGCAGCCACCATCATGACCTTTGCGGGTTCGACATCGAACACCTCGGCCGCGCCGCGGTAGACACGCGGATCGGGTTTATAAGCGCGGAACACCTCGGCTCCGAGCACACAGTCCCAGGGCAACCCCGCCCGCTTGGCCATGTCGGTCAGGAGGCCGAGATTGCCATTGGACAGCGAGCAGATGGTGAAGCGGCTTTTCAGGCGCGTGAGGCCGCGCACGCTGTCCGGCCAGGGATCCAGCCGGTGCCAGACCAGGTTGAGTGCA